>NZ_RZQI01000011.1:0-21657 GCF_003998335.1 Mesorhizobium sp. M7A.F.Ca.CA.002.05.1.1
GGCCAGCGCCATGCCGATGGCGACCCCTTCGCCATGGACGAGGCGGGCTCCGTCATACCGGGTGGCGGCTTCCAGCGCGTGGCCGAATGTGTGGCCGAGATTGAGCAGCGCGCGGTCGCCGGTCTCGAATTCGTCGCGCGCAACCATTTCGGCCTTGGCGCGGCAGGCTTCGGCAATAGCCTGCGCCCTCTCCGGCCCGCCGGCGAAAACCTGGACCCAATTCTTTTCCAGCCAGGTGAAAAATTCTGGCCGGTCGATGAGCCCGTATTTGGCGAGTTCGGCATAGCCGGCGCGGAATTCGCGGATAGGCAGCGTGTCGAGCACCCCGGTGTCGGCCAACACCAGTTTCGGCTGATGGAAGACGCCGACGAGGTTCTTGCCGCGTGGGCTGTTGATGCCGGTCTTGCCGCCGACCGAGGAATCGACCTGCGCCAGCAGCGAGGTCGGGATCTGCACGAAATTCATCCCGCGCCGCACGATGCCGGCGGCAAAGCCGGCAAGGTCGCCGATAACGCCGCCGCCGAAGGCGATGACGATGTCGCCGCGTTCCAGTTTCGCAGCCAGCACACCGTCGACCACCTCTTCGAGATGAGCAAAACTCTTGGTCTTCTCGCCGGGCGGCAACGTGATCACGGCGGTCTGGATGCCGTCCGTTTCGAGGCTGGCCTGAAGGGCAGCGAGATGCGCTGCCGCGACATTGGCGTCGGTGACGACCGCGGCGCGTGTACCCGGCAGGCGGCCCGATATCTCGGCGCCCGCGCGGGCCAACAACCCCGAACCTATCAGGATATCGTAGGTCCGGTCGCCAAGGCCGACTTCGACGACAACGGGTGCCTCGATGCTCACTGTTCCACCTCGCCCGTCGCCGTCGTCTCATCGATGCCGAAATGCCGGCACAGCGCGTCCACCACCTCGGTCGCGATGACTTCCTTGCGGTCGTCGCGGGTCGGCACGGTGACATCAGATGTCGCGTAGACCGGATAGCGCTCGCCCATCAGCCGCTCCAGCACGGCGCGCGGATCGGCACTTTTCAACAATGGCCGGTTCTGTTTCTTGGAGACGCGGTCCATCAGAAGATCGAGCTCGGCCTTCAGCCATACCGACACGCCCTGCGCTGCAATCGCCTCGCGCGTCTGCGCATTCATGAAGGCGCCGCCGCCGGTCGACAGCACCTGCGGGCCGTTTTCCAGCACGCGCAGGATGACGCGCTGCTCCAGCGCCCGGAATTCGGTCTCGCCATAGCGCTCGAACAGCTCCGGAACGGTCATGCGCGAGACGCTTTCGATCTCCTGGTCGCTGTCGATGAAGGGCAGCGCCAGCATCGTCGCCACCTTGCGGCCGATCGCCGTCTTGCCGGCACCCATCAATCCGACGAAGACGACGGAACGGCTGCCCAGCCGGCCAAGCAACGCGGCGTAGGTCTCGTCTGGAGGATTTGCTGGCAACGCGTTCATCGGATGTTTCGAAGGCCCTCTTTGCCGGCGTATCGACATGAAAAGCCCGTTTGCGTCAAGCAGGGCAAGTGCCTTGAACCCGATATGGACCGGCAAGGTCTGCATCAGAAGTTGCTAACAGGCCTCAGCTTCGTCCTTGAATTGGCCGGATTGGCGTCCCATAAGGGGACAGGGTTTGGAAACGCAGAACAAGAAGACGGGCGAAAACTGATGCCGACACTGTTTCGCTTTGTCGTGGTAACAGCGATTCTGGCAGGCATTGCCTATGGTGCGATGTTCGCACTGGTGATGTTCGTCGAGCCAAAGAAGGGCGAAATGAGCGTGCGCATCCCTCCGGAAAAGCTGAACCCCAAGAAAAGCTGAACCCGAAGAAAAGTTGAATGAACAGCGCCGCCCGCATCGAAGCCTTTCTCGAAATGATGAGCGCCGAGCGGGGCGCGGCCGAAAATACGCTTTCCTCCTACCGCCGCGACCTCGAGGACGCTTCTGGCGCGATCGATGGCGGGCTGGCTGGTGCCGCCGCCGCCGATATCCGCGCCTATCTCGACGACATTGCCGCCCGCGGCTTTGCCGCCACGTCGCAGGCGCGCAAACTGTCGGCGATCCGCCAGTTCTTCAAATTCCTCTACGCCGAAGGCCTGCGCGGCGATGACCCGACCGGCACGCTGGACAGCCCGAAAAAGGGCCGTCCGCTGCCCAAGACGATGAGCGAGGCCGACACCGGCCGGCTGATCGACCGAGCGGCGCTGGAGGCCGGCGATGTCTCGTCGGGCGATGGGGACAGTCTGGCGTCACTGCGCCTGCATGCGCTGGTCGAGGTGCTTTACGCCACCGGCCTGCGCGTTTCCGAGCTGGTCGGTCTGCCGGTGACGGTGGCGCAGCGCGACGACCGTTTTTTCATGGTGCGCGGCAAGGGCGACAAGGAGCGCATGGTGCCGCTCTCGGCCAAGGCACGCGCGGCGATGAAGACCTGGCTCGCCGCCCGCGCCAAGGTGCCAGCCTTTGCCGACAGTCCGTTCCTGTTTCCGGCCGCCTCCGACAGCGGCTATCTCTCGCGTCAGGTCTTTGCGCGTGACCTGAAGGGGCTGGCGGCAAGGGCCGGCATCGCCTCGGCGAAGATCTCGCCGCACGTGCTGCGCCATGCTTTCGCCAGCCATCTCCTGCAGAACGGCGCCGATCTCCGTGCCGTGCAGCAATTGCTTGGCCATGCCGACATATCGACGACACAGATTTACACCCATGTGCTGGAAGAGCGGCTGGTGCGGCTGGTCAACGATCATCATCCGCTTGCCGACTAGGCCTCATATCGCTATGTGAGGACGACATTTCACCGCCCGGAGCCTTGGATTCAAGGGTTCCGTCAGCCACTGCCTTCCGACGTATCGGTCCGCTCACGCATGTATAATTACCTCGATTTCGAAAAGCCGGTGCAGGACCTCGAGGGCAAGATCCTCGAGCTGAAGAAGCTTGCCGAGAATGGCGAGGCGGTCGATGTCGGCGACGAGATCAGCCGTCTCGAGAAGCGCTCCCGCGACGCGCTGCGCGACGCCTACAAGGCGCTGACGCCGTGGCAGAAGGTGCAGGTGGCTCGCCATCCCGACAGGCCGCATTGCGTCGACTATATCAAGGGCCTGCTCACCGATTTCACGCCGCTGGCCGGCGACCGCAATTTCGGTGAGGACCAGGCGATCGTCGGCGGTTTCGCCCGTTTCCGCGGCGAACCCATTGCCATCATCGGCCAGGAAAAAGGTTCCGACACAGCCAGCCGCCTGAAACACAATTTCGGATCGGTTCGCCCGGAGGGCTACCGCAAGGCGGCACGGCTGATGGAACTGGCCGACCGCTTCAAGATCCCGCTGCTGACGCTGGTCGACACGGCCGGCGCCTATCCCGGTGTCAACGCCGAGGAGCGCGGCCAGGCGGAGGCTATCGCCCGTTCAACCTCGACCTGTCTCGGCCTGAAAGTGCCGTCGATCTCGGTGGTCATCGGCGAAGGCGGTTCGGGCGGCGCCATTGCCATCGCCACCGCCAACCGCGTCTACATGCTCGAACACGCCATCTATTCGGTGATTTCGCCGGAAGGGGCCGCCTCGATCCTGTGGCGCGACACAACGCGATCGAAGGACGCGGCGACCAACATGAAGATCACCGCGCAGGATCTTTTTGAATTAAAGATCATCGACGCCATCATCCCCGAGCCGCTCGGCGGTGCGCATCGCGGCGCCGAAACGGTGATCGCCGCGACCGGAGACCTCATCGCCAGGACGATGAAGGATTTTGCCGGCGCCAACACCGATTTCCGCGAGCAGCGCCGCGAAAAATACCTGGCCATGGGCCGCAGTCTCTGACCACAGGCAGCCTTCGCCGCAACAATGTGGCGGGGCGGAGCATTTTTGCCACAAAAATGCCGCTGCATTCGGCTCAATGAGACTGCCGCAGGGGGATGCGTCGGCACTTGCGGTAAGGAATTTATTAGGGTTAACGGGCTTAGGGTCCGTCGATGCGCAGTGTAGCAGCCGGGGCAGGAAGCGTCCTGGCGCCAGAGAAAAGACGATATCCGTAGCCATGTTTGTCAAGCTTGCCCGCACCGGAATCCTGATAGCCGCCCTCGGCGTTGCCGGCTGCAACAATTCGTCGATGAAGGATTTTGCCCCGGAGGCCAACAAGCCGCTGCCCGACAAGATCCTTGCCGACATGAAGGCCAAGGGCATGGTCCGCACCTCGTCGGTGATGGCCCGCATCTTCAAGGAAGAAGGCAAGCTCGAAATCTGGAAGGCCAAAACCAACGGCCGCTACGACATGGTGGCGAGCTACGACATCTGCAAATGGTCGGGCAAGCTCGGGCCGAAATACACCGAAGGCGACCGCCAGGCGCCGGAAGGCTTCTACACGGTGCGCCCGGCGCAGATGAATCCGCGCTCGAACTACCATTTGTCCTTCAACATCGGCTATCCCAACGCCTATGACCGCGCCAATGGCCGTACCGGCTCCAATTTGATGGTGCACGGCGCCTGCTCGTCGTCGGGCTGCTATTCGATGACCGATGCGCAGATCGAGCAGATCTATGCCTTCGGCCGCGACGCCTTCCAGGGCGGCCAGACCGAGTTCCAGATCCAGGCGTTTCCGTTCCGCATGACCGCCGCCAACATGGCGCGCTACCGCAACGACCCGAATTACGACTTCTGGAAGATGCTGAAGGTCGGCTACGACAATTTCGAGATCACCAAGGTGCCGCCGAAGGTCGATGTCTGCGAGAAGCGTTATGTCTTCAACCAGGTTGCCGCCGACGGTCAGACATTCGATCCGGCCGGCGCCTGCCCGGCGACCACGCAACCTGATTCGCTGAAGAGCGCCTACAATTCCTACATGAGCACCTACGACGCTGCGTTCAGCGGCGCGGTCAAGGCCAGCGTGCCGGCGCCCAAGCCGACCATTGCCGGCATCAAGGAAGCCAGCATCGTTTCCGACTGGTCCAAGCGCCGCGCACGCGGCGAACGCGTGCCGATCGATCCGCCGTCGCTCAACAATGACGGCTCGGTCACCGAGACGGCGCGCATGGGCCGCATCGATTCGCCTGCCGGCCGCAAGATGGCGGCCCTCGACGCCGAAAAGGCGGCCAAGCAGAAGGCCGAGGAGCAGAGGCTGGCTGCCATAGAGGCGGCCAAGCAAGCCAAGGAAGCCGCCAAGGCTCAGGCTCTGGCCGAAAAGGAGGCCGAAAAGGCCGCCAAGGAAGCCCCCGTCGCCACCGCGACCATCGCGGCCCCTTCGGAAGCGGCACCGATGGCTGAGACGCAAGCGGCGAGTGCCGACGAGAGCCGCGTGACGAAGCTGAAGAACAAGCTGCTCGGCATGTTCGGCGGTTGATTTCGCCCGTGGATGATCGCGCCGCTATTTATGACCTCAAGGGGCTGAACTGCCCCTTGCCCGTGCTCAAGGCCAAGAAGCGCCTGGCGGGGATGCAACCGGGCAGCCGGCTCTGGCTGGAGACCACCGACCCGCTGGCCGTCATCGACATTCCGGCATTCTGTTCGGAGAGCGGCCACCAGTTGATTGAAACGGCGGCGGTCTCCGGCGGCCATCGCTTCCTGGTCGAGTGCGGCGCGCCGTAATCGTGGGAGCTACCGCCCGGCAATCGCCAGCGGGTTGTTTTCCAGCGCGGCGCGATCGGGCGTGTCGATCGACGGCCGGTTGGTGAAGGCGGCGAACAGCCTGCGGATATAATCTTCGGGCATATCGAGCGTGATCAGCACCAGCCGCGTGCCGCGCTGGCCATCTGGCCAGGACGGCAATTGCACCGGCGGATGCAGTATCTTCTGCACGCCATGGATCACCAAAGGCCGCGACGGGTCTTCCCTGAGCTCGATGACGCCCTTCATGCGCAGCAGGCGCTCGCCATGTGTCGAGCGCAGCAGGTCGAGGAACATCTCGATCGCCGAAAACGGCACCGGGCCGTCATGCACCAGCGAATAGGAACGCACCCGCGAATCGTGGCGATGACCGTGGTCATGGCCATGTTCGTGATCATGCCCATCATGGTGATCATGATCATGATGGTGATGATCATGAGCGGCTTCCTCGCCCAGCCAGCGCCGCACATCGGCGGATTTGGTTGCCGGGTTGTAGAGGCCGCAATCAAACAGCGCCGCCACGCCTGTCCCCGTGTCACCGGCATCGAGCAGTTCGGCGCCCGGATTGATCTGCCGCAGGCGCGCCCGAAGCATTTCCAACTCATTGGGATCGGCGACCAGATCGGCTTTGCTGAGCACGATGCGATCGGCGACGGCAGCCTGCTTGACCGCCTCGACATGGGCGTCGAGCGTGGCGTTGCCGTTGACGGCATCGACCAGCGTGATGACGCCGTCGAGCCGGAAGGCCTGGATCAGCGCCGGATGCGCCATGATCGACTGCAGCACCGGCGCCGGGTCGGCAAGGCCGGTGGTCTCGACGATGACGCGGGCAAGCCGGGCGATGCGGCCGGTCTGCAGCCGGTCGACCAGGTCGGCCAGCGTGTCGACCAGTTCGCCGCGCACCGTGCAGCAAAGGCAGCCGTCCGAAAGCTGGATGATGCCGTCGGAAGACTGCTCGACCAGCAAATGGTCGATCGCCACCTCGCCGAACTCGTTGATGATTACCGCCGTGTCGGCCAGCGCCGGATCCTTGAGCAGCCGGTTGAGCAGCGTCGTCTTGCCGGCGCCTAGGAAGCCGGTCAGCACCGAGACGGGGATCGGGAAGCCGCTGCCCATTGGCTAGTTCGCAACCTTGGCCGGCTGGTCGCCCTGCGCGGCGGAGCCGGCAATCTTCGGGCCTGCGCCGGCCGGTGCCGGCCTGTCGGGCCGCCAGCTCGGGATCGGCACATCGGCATATTCCTGACCGCCCCGGTCGAGGATGGCCTTCGGCGCCGGACCGGTGGCGCCGCCAAGGCCGACGGCAACCAGCGTCGGCACATGGTCGAGCTTTTCCTGATAGGGCGATTTCGGCACGTCCTTGGCGACGACCGGCGGCGCCTCCGACTGCTCCTGCGGCGTCTTCTTCTTGCAGACCTCGTCCTTCATGTCGTTGGGCGAGACCGTGTCGCCATAGGGCGCCAGCGTGGTGACGGTGGCCGAGCCGGCGGCAGGCGCGTCAAAACCTTGATCGAGCAGTTTTGCCGCGGTCTCGGCACGTGTGACCGCCGATTTCTCGCCAAGCACCACCGCGACCAGCGTGCGCCCGTTGCGGGTCGCCGAACCGATCATGTTGAAGCCGGAAGGGCAGACAAAGCCGGTCTTCATGCCATCGGCGCCGGGATAACGGCCAATCAAGAGATTGTAGTTGGGGATAGCCTTCTTGCCGACGGCAAGGCCTTCGATCGAGAACCACGGCGCATATTGCGGAAATTCGCGGCGGATCGCCATCACCAGCACGGCGAGGTCGCGCGCCGTCGTGTACTGATCCGGCGAATAGAGCCCGTTCGGATTGACGAAATGCGTGCCGTTCATGCCGAGCCGGGTCGCTTCGGCGTTCATCCGGTCGGCAAAGGCCGCCTGCGAACCGCCGACATTTTCGCCCACCGCCATGGCGATGTCGTTGGCCGATTTGACCAGCATCATCTTCAGCGCGTTGTCGAGTCGCATCACCGAGCCCGGCTTGAAGCCCATCTTGCTTGGCGGCTCGGCGGCGGAGTGTTTGGTCACCTTGATCGGCGAATCAAGCTGAACCTCGCCGGCGGCGATCGCCCGAAAGGTGACATAAGCGGTCATCAGCTTGCTCAGCGATGCCGGATACCAGCGCTTGAACGCGTCCTGATGCTGCAGGATCTTGCCGCTGCCGAGATCGAATACGACCACCGGATTGGCCAGCGCCGGCCCGGCCACGACCGACAGCGCGATTGTGCCAACCGAGAATAGTTTGAGGAAATGCCTGTACCGCATGATCAAATCCGAAATCGCCTCTTGCCGTAGTCGCCCCTGGCTCCGTAAGATTTCGTTACGCGATCGCCAGCATGATTGGTCCGACCCTCAAAAACCGGACCGCATCGTTGCGGTGCTATTTACCCTATGTGACGCCAAGATGGCAAAGTGCCTGGCGATCACAATTGCAAGGCAGCGGACGACACCCGCCTGTCCCAACAGCGAGATGGAACCATCATGCCAATCCTGAACCGTGCCGCCGAAATGCAGGACGAAGTTGCCGGCTGGCGCCAGCATCTGCACCAGACGCCAGAACTGAACTTCGACGTCTTCAAGACCGCCGCCTTCGTCACCGAGAAGCTGAAGGCTTTCGGCTGCGACGATGTGGTCACCGGCCTCGGCAAGACCGGCGTCGTCGGCGTCATCCGCGGCCGCCAGGGCGAAGGCCCCACCATCGGCCTGCGCGCCGATATGGACGCGCTGCCGCTCAACGAGATCACAGGCAAATCCTACGCCTCGACCATCCCCGGCAAGATGCACGCCTGCGGCCATGACGGCCACACGGCGATGCTGCTGGGCGCGGCCAAATACCTCGCCGAGACGCGCAACTTCACCGGTTCCGTGGCGGTGATCTTCCAGCCGGCCGAAGAGGGCGGCGGCGGCGGCAACGAGATGGTCAAGGACGGCATGATGGAGCGTTTCGACATCTCAAGGGTGTTCGGCATGCACAACATGCCGGGCCTGCCCGTCGGGCAGTTCGCCATCCGCCCGGGCCCGATCATGGCGGCGACCGCCGAGTTCACCATCACCGTGCGCGGCAAGGGCGGCCACGCGGCGATGCCGCACGGCACGATCGACCCGATCGTCATCACCAGCCAACTGGTCGGCGCCTTGCAGACGATCGCCTCGCGCAGCACCGATCCGGTCGAGGCCGTGGTGGTGTCGGTGACCAAGTTCCACGCCGGTGACGCCTACAACATCATCCCCGAAACCGCTGAAATCGCCGGCACCGTGCGCACCTTGCGCAAGGAGATCGCCAAGAAGTCCGAAGAGCGCATCCGCAGCATATGCGACGGGCTGGCGACCGCGTTCGGGGCAAAGATCGAGGTCGACTACCAGGCAAATTATCCCGTGACCTTCAACCACGCGGAAGAGACGGTGTTTGCCGGTGATGTCGCGATGAGTGTCGCCGGCGACGCCCATGTCCACCGCGGCATCCAGCCGGTGATGGGCGGCGAGGATTTCTCCTACATGCTCGAAGCCCGCCCCGGCGCCTTCATCTTCATCGGCAATGGCGACACCGCCGGTCTCCACAACCCGGCCTACGACTTCAACGACGAGGTCATCCCGCACGGCATGAGCTACTGGGTGAAACTGGCGGAAACCGCGCTGGCCGCCTGACGACGGCAGCGCAAAGCCGGCCGAATTGCCATCGGCCGGCCTCTTGGCGAAACGATCCGAAGCGGCTATGTGTCTGGCCGCGTGGTCCCGTAGCTCAGTAGGATAGAGCGGCAGATTCCTAATCTGTAGGTCACAGGTTCGATTCCTGTCGGGATCACCACGCATTTTCACCAGCTTAGCAACTGACGTCGTACTTTTCGCGAAACAGTACGACGAATTCTAATTTCGCCGGGAATGCATCGCCGAACAATCCAGCTTCGCTCCGAAGAGCGGGCACTACAATGGCCCTTTTGTCTGGCCGAAGGCTGCCGGCAGGATCATTGCGAGGTGATGGTTGACCGTGGTGCGCTGTGACCTAGCTTAAGTTCATGATGGACAGTCAAGAGCCGGGAAGTGGCTTGTCCGCACCGGCGAACTCTCGCGAGGTTGATATGCAGAGGCGCAAATCGGCGTCTCAGGGCCCCGCATGTGTCCTTGGTCGGGCATTGCCCGCCAAGGAATATCAACTGCGGCGATCTATCAGCGCGCGACCGGCGCCCCGCCATCCGCAACAATTCGCAAGTACCAGAAGGATCCCGACGAAAGCGACGTTTCGAGGGCGGTAAGCCTTGGCCAAAACCAAGGCGGATGACCAGACATCGCTTTACGAACTTGACGATACACCCCAGAACGCACGGGCACGGCAATGCCAAATTATCTTGCCGAAATGTATGCAAACGACGTAAATTTGGCCATTCTGATCGCAGTGGTGACGCTTGCATCGGTGGGCGTCTATCTTGTGCTCCGGCGTATCCTTGCCGCGGTGCGACGACGCCGCCTTGCAGCGTTTGACGAAGGCAGATCCGGTATCGCCGACGAGGCTTCTTGGGAATGGGAAAGCCCGGCCGGACTTGTCGCCGGACCTGCTTCTTCCAAGGCTGCCAACCCCTTGCATGCGGTCGGCCTGGATGTTCGGGCTCAAAATACCAACTACTCTCGGTTCGGAGTGCGAATCGAGCATTTCGCCGCGACATCCGAACCCAGCGGGAGCTCGTTAGTGACCGGTGCTCCTGCACCGAACAGTGTGCAGTCTGGCCGGCTTGCAGCATCCATCAGCGCGATCGCGGAACGTGGGAAGCGGATTTGCGGGTCGGCATGGGACCAATTGCGCCATAGAGCTTCACCGCCAAAAATTGCTCCGTTGGCCTATGCTGCGGATCGCGGTTTGAATTTCACAGCGCAGATGGGAGATCCCGACCCGGCCATGGCGCCTGCCTCAAACCCTGTCGTTCGCAGGCCGATCGTTCTTGTATCGCGCTTGGGTCTCGCCGCCATTTGTCTGGCCGCGCCGATTGGCTATGCGATGACGAGACAAATCTGGGTCGAAAGCGCTTCCGCCATCTCGCAAACCCAAGACCAGGCCCATCGAGCCCTTTCGCGCCCGTTAGGACCTCAGGCGAGTGCCGAATTGCTTGGCCCGGATCTCACGGCTAACCAGGCGCAAGCCGGCACGGATCGTGCTCAGGCTGCCGCTGCGAGACAATTGGCCGACCAGGAGCACCGGGCGGCGGAAGGCGAGCGTACCAGGAGCGCCGCTCTGCAGGGAGCGCTCCTCGAGGCGAGCAAGCAGATCCACACGCTGAGGGCAAGCATGGCAGCTGCCGATGACGCGCGCGAGGAGCGGTTGCGCAATGAACTCGCGGCGGCCCGCACTCTTGACGCGTTGCGGCGCATTGCGGGAGATGCCCGCACGATGCTGAGCGAGGCCACCAGCTATGTCCTTGAGGAGATGCCCGCTGCTCATCTCGAGCAGGAGCAGGCCCAAAGGCAGGCGCGCGATTTATCGCAAGCGCGCGTCCAAATTGAACAGCTTCAGACCGAGGCCGCCGAGGATCGCGCCACGGCCAAGGCTTCACTGGCGCAGGCGAGCGGCATGCTCGACGACGAACGCCGGAAGGCGGAGCTGCTTCGTGGCGATCTCGCCGAAGCGAAACTGGCCAATGCCGCACTCATGAAGCGTACGGCCGCGGCTGAGCAGGAACGGACCGACGCGGTCACAGCGAGACAACAGGTGGAGCGGACCGCAGCTGACACGGAGCGAACGCTCGCACGAGAACGCGCTGCAGCAGCAGCGGCCGTTGAGGAGTTGAAAGAAGCTCGCGTCGAGCGCCAGGCGGCTGAACTGGAGCGAGCCAAAGCAGTCTCAGCGAAAGAGCGTGCCGAGCAGGCCGCAACCGAGACGGCACAGGCTCTGGCACGGGAACGTACTACAGCTGTCATGAATCGTGAGGATCTCGACAGAGCACGCATCGAGCGCGAAGCCGCCGCCCAAGCTCTTTTGGTGCGTGTCGCTAAGCTTCAGGAGGCTCTGGACGAGCAACGCGAGGCCGCACATAGTCGATGCTGACCTCGATAGGGGCCGAGATCGTCGCCCGACTCAACTGATGTACGACGCCCGCGCTGGCGACGCGCACGCTGGTCGCCCCAAACGGAGCGGCGGCCGACTCGATGGCATCATGGCAGGCCCGAACGACTTTATCCGGGACGCCCGGCAACGCCTCGGTTCGGCTGACTGTTGATTGAGTGTTGCTGTCGCTGGGAGGCTGGAGAGCGGCCGGCAGGTCGAGCGACTGTCCGCCCCTTGCGGACGCAACAGCAGTAGCGGTGGCCGGACCTACCGTCCCCGGGGCTGCCGCAGTGCCGCTTGTGCTGGTCTCGCCGTCGTCCGCCGACGAACTGGAGCCGCCGGGGTCATCGCCAGTCCCTTTCTGCGAGCCGCCGTGGTTGCCGCCGGCGTCATGACCTCCGCCGCCACCATGGCCACCAGAACCATGGCCGCCGTTGCCATGCCCTCCGCCTTGCTGACCACCGGTTGCAGCTCCTGCGCAAACTACGGCGATCGAGCAAGCTAAGACGAAATACGCACAGGTGAATCCACGCGATTGACGCACGACGACCTCCATGGATGCGTCGGTCCAACCGTCTTTCCGCGGCGTGCAGTCAGAACGGCCGAACCGCCGCTGCCCCCGAGGCAACCTAGCGATTGCCGCGCCCCCGAAAGAACTAGGGGATCGATCCGGTGTATCAAGGATATTTGGCTGGTAAGCGCCGATGAGAGATCGCTTGGCTGGCGAGTGCCGTATCATTCACGTCGAGGCCGACCGTGGATGACGCCGCAGACGCCTTCATGACCCAATGACCGGAGTCCGGGGAGTGGCCTGGCCGAGGCCCGGGCGAATGCAGAGATCAGCTCCGCCATGGCGAACCATGGCGGGCCAGACGGATCACCCCGCCTCAGCCAACCCTGACGACAAAATGCTTCGTCACCGGCTCGATGATCTTCCAGGTTCCCTTGAAATCGGCTTCCACCACGAAGGCATCGCCGGGACCGACCTCGACCGGTGTGCCGCCGTCCGGCGTGATGATGATGCGGCCGGCGATCATGTGCACGAACTCGTAGTCGGTATAGGTCGCGTGGTAGGTACCGGGCGTCGCGCGCCAGGTGCCCGACAGCACCTTGCCGTCCTCGGTCGTGTGCTGGACGGCGGTTTGCATGGTCGGCTTGCCCTCGACGACGATCCAGCCAGCCAGATCGCCGGCGTCCGCGTGTTCGACGGTGCCGAATTTGAGGATTGTCTCGCGTGTCATGTGCTGGGCTCCGTTTGGTGGATTGCGTGGCGTTGTTTGCCTGGCCGGTCAAATAACCGATGCACCTGCCGCGAGCAATGCCGGCGCCATACGGCCGGCACCTTGGCTGACGGTGCATCAAACAAAAAACCCGCCTGTGCGGCGGGTCACTGGCGCAAATCAGCACCATAAGCAAATATGTACCATAGCTGAGGTCACCGAGTCAAGAAAAAATTCCTATCTCGGAAAAACTGGCGGCACAAAAGCTACCAACACCGGCTACCACGAGGCTTTTTGTTAATCTGAGTTCGGAGCCCTGCCCTGCGGCGCACGCCGCGTCCTTCGGCTCTCGACGGGCGGGTCAGGGTTTGTGCCGCGCCGAGACGAGTTCCGCCTTGCGCCTTGCCGTCTCCATTCCCAGACCGATGAAAGCACGCGCGTGCTTGGCCAGCGCCATGTTGTCCGTCCAGAGATTGCGCCAGATCGCGGTCTTCTTCGACAGGTTCTCATCGACGATTTCCGAAGAGAAGGATTCGAAGCTGAGGTCGTCGCTGTAGCCGATAGCAGTCAGCGCATCGAAGATCGCGGCGAAATCGATATTGCCGGTGCCGAGGAAGCCGCGATGGCTTTCGCCGATATGGACATAGCCGATCTTATCGGCGGCATGACGGATGGCCAGCCCGACATCGGCCTCCTCGATGTTCATGTGGAAGGTGTCGAGATGCAGGAAGATGTTGTCCGAGCCTGTGTCCTCGATGAAGGCCAGCCCTTGCGCGGCGGTGTTGAGCAGATTGCTTTCGAAGCGGTTGACGATCTCGAGGTTGAGCGTGACGCCGGCCGCCTTGGCTGTCTCGGCAACCTTGGCCAGCGTGCCGGCACTGCGCTGCCATTGAGCGCGCGTCGGCGCCTCGACCTGCAATCCGTGGCTGGTCGAGAGAATGCCGGCGACCTTCCGGCCGCCGAGATCGCGCGTCAGCGCGATGGTGTCGTTGAGGATTTCGACGCCGCGCGCGGCAATCGCCTTGTCGGCGCTCGAAATGTCGCCATCAGCAGGCAATCCGATGCTGATCGCGACGCCGAGGCCAAGATCGGCGATGCGCCTGGCAAGCCCGCCGATGTCGACATTGGCGGGATCGAGATAGGAGAATTCGATGAGGTCGAAGCCGGCCTCCCTGGTGTTGGCCAGCGTGCGCTCGAGATCGGCCTGGGCCGAGCCCGCCGACCAGACGAAAGAATGGATTCCAATACGCGACATCATCGTCTCCGGTGCTGCGCATCGACCCCATTGGGGAACCGATGCCTGGACAAGACGTGCGGCCGGGTGATCCCGGCCGCACGCTGCTGAGGGACGTTTAGCGGGCCGCGGTCCAGCCCTTGTAGTCCTTCAGGTTCTCGGCCGTGATCAGCTTCGGGTCGAGCAGCACGGTCGGCTCCGCCGGCTTCTTGCCGGCCAGCAGTTCGGCCGCCATCGTCAGTGACTGGCCGGCCATCACGTAAGGATCCTGCGAGGCCGAGGCCTTGATCATCGAGGTGCCGGAGGAGAGTTCCTTCTCGATATCGGGCGCGCCGTCGACGGCGGTGAAGATGAATTCCGAACGGTTGAGCTGCTTGGCCGCAAGCTGGGCGCCGATCGCCGTCGGGTCATTGATGGCAAACACCGCATCGATCTTGTCGAAGCGGGTGAGCAGCGACTGGAACACCTTCAGGCCGCCGTCGCGCGAGCCTTCGGCATTCTGGTCGTCGGAGAGGATCTTGATGTCGGGATGCTGCGCCAGCACGTTCTTGCAGCCCTTCACCCGCTCCAGGATCGAGGACGATGCCGGTCCGTTGAGGATGACGTAGTCGCCCTTGCCGCCGGTGTGGTCGACCAGGTACTGGCAGGCCTCTTCGCCGGCCTTGACGTTGTTGGTCATCACGGTGACGTCGGCGCCCGGCGCCGAAACGTCGAAGGCGGCAACGACGATACCCGCGGCTTGCGCCTTCTTCACCGCCGGCGCGATCGCCTTGGCGTCGACGGCATTGAGCATGATCACGTCGACGCCGGCGGCGATGAACGAATCGACCTGCGAGACCTGCTTGTTGAGGTCATAGTCGGCCGATACCGAGGTCACCTCGACCTTCGGGTTGATCTTCTTGGCCGCGTCCTCGATGCCCTTGATGGTGGCGACGAAGAAGGGATTGCCGAGCAGGCCGACCGAGATACCGACCTTGTTGAGGTCCTTGGCCGAAGCAGGCGCGATGGCGAGCGACGCGAGTGCGACGCCGCAGAGCAGTTTGGCGATGGTCTTCATTGCTTTCCTCCGATTGCCCCGCGCCTCTCACGGTGCGTTACACAAACCGGTCGTTGACGCCGGCGACTAAGGTCAATCACGTTCTTGCTCCTGCCTGGAGCCTGTAGCGGTCGAGGGCGACCGCCACGATGATGACCAATCCCTTGATGATGTACTGCCAGATGTCGGAGACACCGGCCAAGATGAGCCCATTGGAGAGCACCGCGATGATCAGGCCGCCGATCAGCGTACCCCAGATCGAGCCGACGCCGCCGACGAAGCTGGTGCCGCCGAGGATGACCGCAGCAATGGCGTCGAGTTCGTAGGATTGCCCGAGCTGCAAGCCGTTGGCTGCGTAGAGCCGGGCCGCCGACATGGCGCCGCCAAGACCGGCCAGCAGGCCGGAAACGCCATAGACGAAGAGCAGCACCAGCGGCACCTTGATACCGGTCAGCCGCGCCGCTTCGGCATTGCCGCCGACGGCATAGATCCAGGTGCCGAGCACGGTGCGCTTGAGCACCAGCCAGGACAGCACCACCACCGACAGCGCGATGATGACCAGCCACGGAATGCCGAACAGCGAACCGTTGCCGATGAAATCGAACGGCAGGTCCGAGTTGAACACCGTGGTGTCCTGGCCGAGCAGGCGGGCGACACCGCGCACCGCGGTCAGCGAACCCAGCGTGACGATGAAGGGCGGCAGCTTGATGTAGGCGATGAGCAGCCCGTTGATGAGGCCGAAGCCGAGGCCGACCAGAATGGCCGCCGGCACGCCGAGCAAACCCCAGTCCGGCACCAGCGACACCATCACCGCCACCATCGCCGATGCGGCGAGGATGGCGCCGACGGACAGGTCGATACCGCCGGTCAAGATGACGAAGGTCATGCCGGCCGCCAACACGATGTTGATCGACGACTGCTGGGTGACGATCAGAAGATTGGTCTCGGTCAGGAAGCGCGGGTTCAGGAACTGGAAGCCGGCCGCCAGCAGGATCAGCACCGGCAGCATGCCGAGGGCAGCGAAAGCCGTGCGCAAACGTCGGCTTGTGCCGGTGGCCTGGCCGCCTGCGCTGATCTCGGTCGCCTTGTCGGTCATTGCTGAGCCGCTCCTGTTGCAAGTTCCATGATTTTCTCCTGGCTTAGCGGTTCGCCTTGCGATGCCGTCACCTCGCCCGATATCGTACCGTCGCGCATCACCAGCACGCGGTCGGCGACGCCGATCACCTCGGGCAGTTCGCTGGAGATCATCAGGATGGCAATGCCCTGTTTGGCGAGATTGTCGATCAGCCGGTAGATTTCCGATTTCGCCCCGACATCGACGCCGCGGGTCGGCTCGTCCAGGATGACGACCTTCGGCTCGGTTTCGAGCAGGCGGGCGAGCAGCACCTTCTGCTGGTTGCCGCCCGACAGCGAGCCGGCATTGGCCTGCACCGAACTGGTGCGGATGGAGAGATCGGCAACAGCCTTGGAAGCGCGCCTTTCGGCGGTCGCGAAGTCGCGCAAGCCGCCGGCGCGCGAATCCCGCGCCAGCACGCCCATGCTGATGTTGTCGGAAATCGACATGTCGAGGAACAGGCCAAGTTCCTTGCGGTCCTCGGTCAGATAGGCGATGCCGGCATCGAGCGCCTCGCGCGGCGAGCCGATGGAGATCGTTTTGCCGTCGAGTTCCAGCGTGCCTGACACGCGCCTGTCGGCGCCGAAGATCAGCCGCGCAAGCTCGGTACGGCCGGAGCCGACCAGACCCGCCAGCGCCAGCACCTCGCCCTTGTGCAGGTCGAACGAACAGTTTTTCAGGAGACGGCCGTCGGACATGCCACGCACCGAGAGCGCCACCGCGCGCTTTTCGTCCGGCGGCCGATGATCCTTCTTGTAGAAAGCCGACAGATCGCGGCCGACCATCATCGACACCAGGCGCGAGGCGCTGAGGTCGGCACGCTCGAGCGTACCGACATAACCGCTGTCGCGCAGCACGCTGACGCGATCCGCAAGCTGGTAGACCTCTTCCATGCGGTGACTGATGTAGATGATGGCGATGCCTTGCGATTTCAGCGTCGCGATGACCTCGAACAGCCGGTCGGTCTCGCGCGAGGTCAGCGACGTGGTCGGCTCGTCCATGACGATGATGCGCGCATTGGTCGACAGCGCGCGGGCGATCTCGACCAATTGGCGCTCGCCGAGCGACAGGCTGGAGACCATGTCGCGGGCCGAAAAGGAGACGCCCAGACGCGCGACGATCTCCCTGGCGCGCCGGGTGCACTGGTCGCGGTCGACGATACCGAAGCGTCGCGGCTCGTTGCCGAGGAAGATGTTTTGCGCCACCGTCAGATTGGGCGCCAGCGACAGCTCCTGATAGATCACCGCGACGCCGCTGGCGCGCGCCTTGATCGGATCGCCGGTCGCGGCCGGCATGCCGTCGATCAGGATCTCGCCGCCGGCATCCGGCCGATAGGCGCCTGAAAGCACTTTCATCAATGTCGACTTGCCGGCGCCGTTTTCGCCCATCAAGGCGTGCAGCTCGCCGGCGTGGACGCTGAGCGAGACATCGTGCAAGGCACGGATGGTGCCGAACGTCTTGGAGATGTGCCGCATCTCCAGCACCGGCTGGCGCGCGGTCTCGGCCCTGGCAATCGCACTCATCGCGCGCCTCCCACTGCCGCATCAGCGACGCCGCGGTCCATGGTGGCGTCGCGCCAATTGCTGCGATAGCCTGCCAACCCGGTGAAACGCGATGCGCGCACCGGCTCCGGAACTTCGGCGGCGAATTCGCGCCCGACGCTCTCGAAGGCGAGCGCCGCGGCACCCGTGGCGCTGCCCTCCAGCGTGGCGCCCTGCAGGAAGGCCTGGCCGGGACGCAACTGCGCCAGCAGCCCGGCGAGCACACCGCCTGTGTTCAGCCCGCCATCGACGATCACGGTGTTGTTCGAATGGATGAGGTCGAGGCAGAGATCGACCATCAGCGCGACATAGAGCAGCGCCGCGGCCGCGCGTTCCTCGGCATTGGGCGCGCGCCCGACCAGTCGGCCGGAATGCCCCGACATCGGCCCGCCCGGCGCAAAGCTCGGCAGCGCCATGATGCCGGCATCGATCACCCGCTGCACCACTGGGCCGGCGATCTCGCCTTGCCAGCCGGCGCTGATTGTTGCGAATTCGCGCCCGCCCATGAAGCGGATGGTCGGTACTGGGCCGCCGCCGACATCGACGTTGACCAGCATGTCGCGATCCCGGTCGAGTGCGTCGAGCGGGCAGTCCGGATTGAGCACGATGACCCAGGTGCCGGTCGAAACGACGGTGACCGGGCCAAGCTCCTGCCGGCGATAGGCATGCAGCGCCGCATTCGAGTCATGGACGCCGTTGTGGATGGCGATCGGTCGCGCCGCGGCGCCGAGGCGGTGCTCGCCGATAACAGTGCCGGCGCGCTCGAAGGCAGGCATCCGGTCACGCCAGCCCTGCGCGTCGACCAGCGAGGAAAAGTCTTGGCGGCGCGGCGCCCACAGATGCGAATGGCAGCCGAGATAGGACACTTCCGAGACCGCCCGCCCGCCAAGGCGCCAGCTCCAGTATTGCGGATAGCCGAGGATCGATTTCGACGCAGCGAACGCGTCCGGATCGACCTCCTGCAGCCACAGCATGTGGCGGCCGTAGTTGAAGCCGAGCGGCAGCCGCGGCGAGAACGTCTCGGAAAAGTCAGGAATGCGGCGATCGATCCGCGCGGCAATCTCGGCCGGCGGCTCTTGCTCGTAATCGAGGATCGGACGCGTCAGCGCCGCCTCGTCGACCAAGGCAAAGGTGCAGCCATGGCCCGACACCATCACCCCTTCCACTCCATGACCGTCGACCGCATCGGCAACGGCGCTGAGCGCCCAATGGTGGAGGGCCGCCTCGTCGAGCACGCTGAAGCCGTCTTGGCGCACCCATTTCGGCTGTGTCCGGCGCTCGTCGATGATCCGCCCGTCCTGGCCGAAGACGAACAGCTTCGAATTGGTCTTGCCGAAATCGAGGACAGCCACCTTCACTGGATGGCTCCCGAGGCTATCCGCACCATGACGCCGGCGTCTTCCAGCATGCGCGCATCTGCGTCGGAGAGGCCGTCGTCGGTGACCAGCGTGCCGATGCGCGAAAGCGGCAGCGCGACATTGCGCGCGTGGATCGACAGTTTGCGGCTATCGGCCAGCACCACGATCTGGTCGGCGCAGAGGCTGAGATCGACGATCGAGCGTACCAGCAGCGGGTGCGATTCCATCACGCCTTCCTGGCCAAGGCCTTGCGCGCCGAGAAAGAATTTGGAGGCGTAGAAAGGCACGGCCTGGGTGAGCGAATGGATGATGCCGGGCTCGCGATGCAGATCACCGCCGGCAACCGTCAGGCTGCAATGGCCGTGGTCGCTGAGATAGGCCGCCAGCGGCATCGAGTTGGTGTAGAGGCGGATGTTGCGCTCGGCGAGCTTGACCCCGAGATGGAAGCAGGTCGAGCCGCCATGCACGATAACGGCGTCGCCGTCACGCACCATGGTCGCCGCCAGAGCGGCGATCTGCCGCTTGGCCTCGACCGCAAGGTCGCGGTTCTCGTCATAGGGCCGGGCGTAGGCGACACCGGCCTGGGAAGCGCCGTCGAGTGCCGAGATGCCGCCATAGACCTTCCGTGCTTCGCCGGCCTCGTCGATCCGGTCGATGTCGCGCCTGACCGTCGCGGCCGAAACGCCAAGCCGTTCCTGCAGCTCACGCACCGAAGCGAACGGACGATCCCGCAGCAGTTCGACGATCTGACGCTGGCGGCCGGAGTCGCTCAATTCTTTCCTCCCGGATGCCATTTTCCATGGCAGTTGGCGCAACTTACTCAACATTAGCCAGATTGCAAGCGGGTTTTGATGATAGTAGATCACTATTGACGTAGATCACTCGTATCTGCGATATCAGCGCCAATTCGACCCCGGCAACGGGATTTCGCGCAGGACACGGCCGAGCCGTTGGAGGAAAAGCGCCATGGCGACCCAAGCTGATGCGCAGGAACTGGCGGCCTTGCGGGCGCTTTCGGCCAGCATCGGGCGGAGCCCGCATCTGACCCAGGCGGCAGGCGGCAACACCTCGCTGAAAGCCGGCGACACGCTGTGGATCAAGGCCTCCGGCACCTGGCTGAAGGACGCGCTCGTCGATGACATCATGGTGCCGGTGGCGATGGCGCCGCTGCTGAGAGCCGTCGAGCAGCGCGATCGCGCCGCCGACCAGCCGCAGGGTTTCACCATTGCAGCGCTCAACCCGCGCGGCCTGCGGCCGTCGATCGAGACCACGGTGCACGCCCTGATGCCGCAGCGCGTTGTTCTGCATGTCCATTGCGTCGACACCATCTCGCTTGCCGTGCAGGCCGATGGCGAGGCCGAGGTCGCCAGGCGGCTCGATGGCATCGAATGGGCCTATGTGCCCTATTTCCGGCCCGGCCTGCCGCTTGCACGCGGCATCGCCGAGAAACTGCGGCCTGGTGTCGACGTGCTGATCCTTGGCAATCACGGCCTGGTCGTCGCCGCCGAAACCGTCGCCGGGGCGGAGCTTCTGCTGCGCCGTATCAGGTCATTGCTGGCCCGGCCGGCGCGCGCGACCGCCGCACCAGACCTCGACGCCTTGGCGGCGCTTGCCGGCGGCAGCGGCTACAGATTACCGGCCGCTGTCGAAGCGCATGCGGTTGCGCTCGACCCTGAGAGCCGCCGCATGGCGCAGGCCGGCAGCCTCTATCCGGACCACGTCATCTTCCTCGGCCAGGGCTCCGTCGTGGCGAAACCAGGCGAGGCGGTGGCCGATGTCATTGCACGACTGGGCACGTCGCCTGCGGCGATCCTGTTTCCCGGCGCAGGCGTGCTGATGCGCGGCGACGCCAGTGCCGGCGCCGATGCCATGCAACGCTGCCTCGCCGACGTGACGGCGCGCATCGATGTCGCCGCGCGGCTGAACTATCTCACCGCTTCCGAGAATGACGAACTGGTCAACTGGGACGCCGAGCAATATCGCCAGAAGCTAAACGCGGCTGGCGGCTAGCATGGGCATGATGCCACTTGCCATCGGCATCGACATCGGCACATCGGGTGCGCGCGCCGTCGCCATGCGCCCGGATTTTTCCATAGCCGGGCACGCGGCCGTCCCACTCGACAGGTTTGGCAGCGAGGGGCGAGCTCCCACGGCGTGGTGGCAAGCGGTCAAGACGGTGCTGACGGAGCTGCTTTCCGGCATCGACCGCACGGCGGTCCGCGCCATCGCCGTTGACGGCACCTCCGGCACGCTGCTGCCGGTCGACGCCGCCGGGCGGCCGCTGGCCGAACCGCTGATGTACAACGACAAGGTCGATGACGACGACGTCCTGGCCGTGATCGCCCGCACCGCGCCGGCTGCAAGTGCAGCGCACGGAGCGACATCCGGCCTCGCCAAGGCCCTGCGCTTCCAGCATCTGCCGGGCATTGCGGCGGTGCTGCATCAGGCCGACTGGATTGCCGGAAACTTCTCCGGCCGCTTCGACATCAGCGGTTCGGCCAGCGGCCGCCCGGCGGCGTCGACC
>NZ_RZQI01001201.1:0-1424 GCF_003998335.1 Mesorhizobium sp. M7A.F.Ca.CA.002.05.1.1
ATCCTGCAGGGTGGTGTCGAGACCTTCCGCGACACGCCGTGGGCGGAGCTCGAACCCGATGCCTGCCGGCTGACAAGCGACATCATCGAGGTCAAGCTCAAGCCGTCACGACCGATCGGCCAATCGGGCTACGACGCCTTCGGCAATCAGCCGGTCTTCCCCGACGAAGGCGACAGGCTGCGCGCCATCGCCAATATCGGCCGTGAGGATGTGCTGGTCGAGGGACTGACGCCGATCGCCAGGGGGATAAGGGTGCTCGGCGCCTCCAGCGATCATCTGCTTTTGGATGTCGCCGATGCCGACCCGAGGCCCTCCGTCGGCGACCGCGTCGCCTTCCGCATGAGCTATGGCGCCATGCTTTTGGCGATGACCTCGGAATATGTCGAGAAGGCCCCGATGCACGACGTCGAGGATTTTTCCGGCCGCAAGATGGTGCAGATCACGGCCGGGCAGGGAGCTGCCGGCATCCTGGCCCGGGAAAGCACCGGCGCCCGGCTGGAAGCGATGAACTTCGACGTGGTGGAACTCGCCGATGTCGAGCGGCCGCCATCGGGGCTGGTCCGGCTGATTGCCGGCGTCGATCGTCGCATCGCCCACAAGGCGCTGACCGCGACGGCTCGCGCGACGCATTCTTTCGGCCTGATCTGGATCGATTCCATCGCCGCCCTGATGCCAGAGGACGAGGAGGGCATCGACCTGCCGGAATGTTCGGTCCTGGCGCGATCGCTCGGGCTCGATCACAAGGCCGGCGCGCTGCAGCCGCAGCTGTCGCCGGAAAATGTCGTCATCGTCGGCCTGCGCCACGCCGATCCGGCCGAGGCGCGGGTGCTGAAGGATTCGCGCGTGTCGGCCTTCACCATGACCGACATCGACGCCATGGGCATGCGCGACCTGATGCACGAAGCGATCCGCATCGCCACCTCAGGCACGCAAGGCTTTCATGTCAGCTATTCGCCGACCGCAACCGAATTCGCCGGCTGGGCTGCGGGCTCCGGCGGGCTGACCGTGCGCGAAACGCACCAGGCGATGGAGGCGATCGCGCTCTCCGGTGGCTTGCTGTCGATGGATGTCTCGGGCCTGACGGCGGATCTGGAGCCGCGGATCGGCACCGACGCGGTCAACTTCGTCATGTCGGCTTTCGGCAAACGGATTCTCTGATCAGCCCTGCACGTCCACTGCCGAGCGCCATGCGCTGACATAGTCGACCCAGGCCGGGTCTACAGGCGGTTCTATTCTTTCGCCCTTGCCGTGCGTCGCCGGCTGATCGGATGCCAGCAGCGCCGCGCCGATGCTGGTGCCGGTGGCGGCCTCGGACCCAACCACGGCGCGCGCCGTGGCTGCCGCCAGCATGCCGACAAAGAGCCGGTTGCGGGCAAAGGGGCCTTCGACCGTGGTCGGGCCGTCCGCGCCGATCAGTTCGAGGC
>NZ_RZQI01001202.1:0-1415 GCF_003998335.1 Mesorhizobium sp. M7A.F.Ca.CA.002.05.1.1
GGCGTCGAGACCTTCTTCGACGGCAAGATCTCCGATCCGGCCAACCCGTCCGCCTATCTCGATAGCCTGAAGATCAAGGCATCGGCCTGAACCCCTGCGCAAACGGCGCATTGCGCCGTTTGTCGCTCGAATTATCTGCCCCACGGAGTTTTCCCCAGACATGTCGATGCAGACTATCGAGGACACCAAGGTGAAGGCCTTTCCTGCCAAGCCGGCGGAGGTCATCGCCTTCACTGCCAAGGCACGGCGTCGCTTCGAGCCGCTCGCCATCGCCGGCAAACTGGCGAGCGCGCTGGTGCCGCCCATCATCGTCATCGCGCTGATGTTGGTCGTCTGGCAGATCGCCTGTTCGTCGCCGACATCAAGCCTGCCGCCGCCGACCCAGGTGTGGAACGAGGCCTACGATTTGATCGCGCATCCGTTCTTCGACAATGGCCCGCAGGATATCGGTCTGGCATGGCGCGTGCTAATCTCGCTGCAGCGTGTTGCCATCGGCTTCGGCCTGGCGGCGGTGGTCGGCGTCGCGCTCGGCGCGCTGGTCGGCCAGTCGATCTGGGCGATGCGCGGCCTCGACCCGGTGTTCCAGATCCTGCGCACGGTGCCGCCGCTGGCCTGGCTGCCTCTGTCGCTGGCGGCGTTCCGCGATTCCAGCCCGTCGGCGATCTTCGTCATCTTCATCACGTCGATCTGGCCAATCATCATCAACACCGCGGTCGGCGTGCGTAACATCCCAGAGGATTATCGCAACGTCTCGCGCATCCTGCGGCTCAACCAGTTCGAGTTCTTCGTGAAGATCATGGTGCCGGCCGCCGCGCCTTACATCTTTACCGGCCTGAGGATCGGCATCGGCCTGTCCTGGCTTGCCATCGTCGCCGCCGAAATGCTGACCGGCGGCGTCGGCATCGGCTTCTTCATCTGGGACGCGTGGAACTCGTCGCGGCTGCCCGACATCATCGTCGCGCTCGCCTATATCGGCGTCACCGGCTTCTGCCTCGACCGTCTGGTCGCGGCGGTCGGCGCCTTCGTCACCCGCGGCACAACGGCAAAGTGAGGAGAGGGGCGATGACGGCCTATCTGAAACTCGACCATATCGACAAATCCTTCACGCGTGGTGCCCAGGTCAGCGAGGTATTGAAGGACATCAGGCTGACCATCGACAAGGGCGAATTCGTCTCCATCATCGGCCATTCCGGCTGTGGCAAGTCGACCTTGCTCAATCTGATCGCCGGGCTGACCAAGGTGTCCGCCGGCGCCGTGCTGCTCGAGGACAAGGAGGTCGACAGCCCCGGACCGGAACGCGCCGTGGTGTTCCAGAACCACAGCCTTTTGCCGTGGCTGACCGTCTACGAAAACATCAATCTGGCGGTGTCGAAGGTCTTCGGTCGTTCGAAGAGCAAGGCCGAGCGGCATGACTG
>NZ_RZQI01001203.1:0-1414 GCF_003998335.1 Mesorhizobium sp. M7A.F.Ca.CA.002.05.1.1
GTCTGGATCAGGGGCGCGCGCGAGGATTTCGATGCCTGGGCAGCCGCCGGCAATCCCGGCTGGGGCTATGACGATCTGCTGCCCACCTTCAAGGCGCTCGAGAACAACCAGGCCGGTGCCGACACATGGCGCGGCACGGGCGGCCCGCTGCATGTCACCGACTGTTCGGACGCAGTCCACCCGCTGACCAAACGCTATCTCGCCGCCGGCCAGCAGGCCGGCCTGCCGCTCAATCCGGATTTCAACGGCGCCGCCCAGGAGGGCGTCGGCATCTACCAGATCTCGACCCGCAATGGCCGCCGCATGTCGGCGGCGTGCGCTTTCCTGCGCCCGGCGATGAAGCGCGGGAATGTCCGCGTCGAGATGAAGGCGCTGGCGACAAAAATCTTGTTCGAGGGCAAGCGTGCCGTCGGCGTCGAATATCTGCAGAACGGCGAAACGAAGACAGCGCGTGCCGGCCGCGAAATCATCCTGTCGGGCGGTTCGGTCAACTCGCCGCAGCTGCTGCAGCTGTCCGGTGTCGGCCCCTCCGCTCTGCTTAGCGGCCTGGGCATCCCAATCGTCCATGCCAACGAGAATGTCGGCGCGCATCTGCAGGACCATGTCGGCATCAACTACACCTTCAAGGGCAGGCTGCCGACGCTCAACCAGACGCTGCGTCCCTGGTGGGGCAAGCTACTGGTCGGCATGCAATACATCCTGACCCGCTCCGGCCCGCTGTCGCTGTCGATGAACAATGCCGGCGGCTTCTTCCGCACCGACCCTGCGGCGACGCGGCCCAACATGCAGCTCTATTTCCAGGCCTTCTCGACCGTCATTCCCAAGAGCGGCGAGCGCCCGATCCTGACGCCGGACCCATGGCCGGGCTTTTCCATCGGCCTGTCCAATTGCCGCCCGTCGAGCCGTGGCGAGATCATGATCCGCTCGGCCAATCCGCGCGACTACCCCAGGATAACGGCCAATGCCTACTCCACCAATGCCGATGTCGAGGAGATGCTGGCGGCGGTGAAATTCGTGCGCAAGATCGCCTCGATGCCTGCCATGGCCGAGATCATCGAGGAAGAGGTCCTGCCCGGTCCCTCGATCACCTCCGATGCCGATCTGGTCCAGGATTTCCGGAAGCGCTCGGGCACCGTCTATCATCCGGTCTCGACCTGCCGCATGGGGCCGGATCCCGCGCGCGCCGTCGTCGACCCGCGCCTCAAGGTGCATGGTCTGGAAGGTTTGCGCGTCATCGATGCCTCGATCTTTCCCGACAACATCACCGGCAACACCAACGCCGCCTCGATCATGACCGGTTGGAAAGGCGCCGAACTGGTTCTGGAGGACCAAGAATGAAGATCACCGACGTCAAGACCTGGGTTGTCGGCAATCCGCCGCCCGGCATCGGCGGCAAGTATTTCATCTTCGTCAA
>NZ_RZQI01001204.1:0-1412 GCF_003998335.1 Mesorhizobium sp. M7A.F.Ca.CA.002.05.1.1
CTGGTAGAGTTGGCAGGAGAGCCGCCCTTCCGAAACATAGAACTGGAACAGGCAGTGGCAGGGCGGCAGCGCCATCGCTTCCACCTCGGCTGGATTCCATGCCGAAACGATCAGCCGCCGCGATTGAGGATTTTTGCGTATCTCCTTGAGAAGATTCGCGATCTGGTCGATCGAGCCGCCATGGCCATCCGGCCAGGAGCGCCATTGCTTGCCGTAGACCGGGCCGAGATCGCCATTCTCGTCGGCCCATTCGTCCCAGATCGAAACGCCGTTATCGGTGAGATATTTGACGTTGGTGTCGCCGGCCAGGAACCACAAAAGCTCATGGATGATCGACTTGAGATGCAGCTTCTTGGTCGTGGTGACCGGAAAGCCGCGCGCCAGGTCGAAACGCATCTGGTAGCCGAAGACGGAGCGCGTTCCGGTGCCGGTGCGGTCGCCGCGATCGGCGCCGTTGTCCAGCACGTGCTGCAGGAGGTCGAGATACTGGCGCATCGGTTCCGGCTCGATTCGGTTGTCCAGCCATCATAGCTGACGGACAGGCAATCGAACACCACAAAGCAGCGCAAGCCCTGCCCGAAGGCTGCCAGTCCCCAACAACATCAGGGCTGACGCATGGACCGCGCCAGCCCCTGCAAATTGACGTGCGGTCGTCAGAGGGAGCCGAGTTTACCCAGGTCCTTGGCAACCAGATAGTAGAAGGTAACCCGGTTCTTGGTACTGTCGGCGGCCATCGCCTTGCAGACCTTCTCGATCGAAGCGTCGGCCTTGTTGTCGTCCGATATGCCGAGCTTCTTCGCAACCCAGCCAGCCTTGACGCGCTCTAGCTCCTTCGGATCGGTGCAGGACACCAGCGAGGAATCGCGGTTCCGGAGCGCAATGCCAAGATGCTTCACGATTTTGTCGACCACGTCGGCACTCGCCGAGGCATCGTATTTCTTCACGTCTGCAAGATAGTCGGCCATCAAAATTCCCCTCGTCGGCGCCACGGATCCGATCGATGAGGGCTGTGGCGCGCTGCTGCAACATGTGCGCTAGGTCGGTAACTCCTCACCGGGGCAAAGCTTCGGTTGAGACCGCGCCCAAGTCAACCCTTTGGACTTGCGGTTTTGTCAGGGGGACAAAGTGCCATTGCGGCCTTCCATTTCTTGCGATGGCCCCCTATATTCGGTTTGTCGGCTTGACCGACTATGGCGATAAATGGGCGATGAAATAAGCCGTTCGGACCCGGGGGCGGTACCCGGCGCCTCCACCAAAAGCCGCTGCTGATGACAGAGCGGTTTTTGCTGGGGGCGAAATAGGATCGACGAAGGTGTAAAGATCGTACTTTTGCCCGGCATGGTACCACCGTCATCGGGCTAAACCTGTAGTTGCAAATGACAACTATGCGGAAGCACGTCTCGCCGCGTAAG
>NZ_RZQI01001205.1:0-1410 GCF_003998335.1 Mesorhizobium sp. M7A.F.Ca.CA.002.05.1.1
CTCTTGCCCGGCACATAGGCGTCGATGTCCATGATGCCCGCACGCGGGGTTGGACGTGCCTGGTCCGGTGTCTGGCTCATGTCGCAAAATCCGTCGAGAACGCTTCCTCGGGGAAGCCGCAGCGGAAATACAAGCCGTGGCCTGCAATGTCGAGAGGCGACAGCCATCGCCCAGGGCTGGCCGTTGACGACGGCGCGCCACAGCCCTAGAAGGGGTGCGAACTTCCGTGGTGATTTGGCCGGTCGGCTTGCAGCCACGTTAAACAACTTGCTAAAGGGCCGTTTGCATCCTGTAACCGGCTTTGCGACCGCAATGCCGGTTTTTTGTTGTCCGCGCCGGCCGGACACCCGTATCGGCATCGACTTTCGACAAACGCGATGCGTGGGCTCAAAGTGTGAGATGGATGTCATGGCCGTTCTGCGTGCCCGCAAAACCAACAACGAGGTCGACCAGCCGTCGAGCCCGGTTTTGCGTTTTGGATCCGACAAGCCGCTCAAGCTGGACGCCGGCACGCTGCTTTCACCGTTCCAGATCGCCTACCAGACCTACGGCACGCTGAACGATGCCCGCTCCAACGCCATCCTCGTCTGCCATGCACTGACCGGAGACCAGCACGTCGCCAGCACCAATCCGGTGACCGGCAAGCCTGGCTGGTGGGAAGTGCTGATCGGCCCCGGCAAGATCATCGACACCAATCGCTTCTTCGTCATCTGCTCCAATGTCATCGGCGGTTGCCTTGGGTCCACCGGTCCGGCCTCGACCAATCCCGCCACCGGCAAGCCCTATGGGCTTGACCTGCCCATTATCACCATTCGCGACATGGTGCGGGCGCAGCAGATGCTGATCGACCATTTCGGCATCGAAAAACTGTTTTGCGTGCTCGGCGGCTCGATGGGCGGCATGCAGGTGCTGGAATGGGCGTCGAGCTATCCGGAGCGCGTCTTCTCGGCGCTGCCGATCGCCACCGGCGCGCGCCATTCCTCGCAGAACATCGCCTTTCATGAGGTTGGCCGCCAGGCTGTCATGGCCGATCCGGACTGGCATGGCGGCAAATATTTCGAGCACGGCAAACGCCCGGAAAAGGGCCTGGCGGTAGCGCGCATGGCCGCCCACATCACTTACCTGTCGGAAGCCGCCCTGCACCGCAAGTTCGGCCGCAATCTGCAGGATCGCGAAGCGCTGACCTTCGGCTTTGACGCCGACTTCCAGATCGAAAGCTATCTGCGCCACCAGGGCATGACCTTCGTCGATCGCTTCGACGCCAATTCCTACCTCTACATGACGCGATCGATGGACTATTTCGACCTCGCCGCAGACCATGGCGGCCGGTTGGCCGACGCTTTCGCCGGCACGAAAACCCGCTTCTGCCTGGTGTCCTTCACCTCGGATTGGCTGTTCCCGACCGAGGAG
>NZ_RZQI01001206.1:0-1408 GCF_003998335.1 Mesorhizobium sp. M7A.F.Ca.CA.002.05.1.1
CATTGACGGTTGTAGCCGGAGGGGCAGCGGGCGACTTCGCCAAGCCTCGGGCCGGATGGCCATCCGGCCCGAGGCTCAATCGCTTCCATCGCACATAATCATCTCGTGCAGATACAAGGGGCGGCGCAAGCGTCAGGACGATTGGCGCTTCACAGCGAACGCATCGGAATGTCCAAGCCACCGCCCGGCCCTCGCTGGCTTCTGGGATGGCCCTCCCAGGTGAGCGCAATGCGGCTGTGGCTCACACCTGCGCTCCATCTTCGGCGACGCCGGCGGAGACATTTGCGCGCGCCGCGGGCCTCGCCACCTTGGTGACGAAGACGATGACCGCCAGCGTCAGAAAACATGCGCCGACCAGATAGGGCGCACCGCCGAAGGTCACCGGCGCGCTTGGCCCGGTGAACCAGGAAAAGATCGCCGTATAGAGCAGCGGCGTGATGATCGAGGTGATCGAGAAGATCGAGGTCATCGCGCCCTGCAACTCGCCTTGTGCCGAGGGCGGCACCTTGGCGGCGGCGAGGCTCCTCAGCGGCGGATCGGCCAGCGCTTCCAGACAGCCGACGACGATCACCGCATAGATCATCCAGCCTTGCGACGCGAAGGCGTAGCCGAAGGCGCTGGCTGCCGTGAATGTCAGGCCGATGACCGCCGTCTTCCACTCGCCAAGCCTCGGGATCACGCGCGGCAGCACCGTCGCCATGACGATCGCACCGCACAGGCCGAAGGCGCCGAGCGAGAAGCCGATCTGCTGCTCGCTCCAGCCATAGCGGTAGCTGGAGACGAACGACCAGACCGCCGGATACATCATGTGTCCGAGCGTCATCAGGAAGAAGACAAGCCCGATCCAGCCGATGCCTTGATATTGGCGCATCTGCAGCAGCGTGCCGACCGGGTTGGCGCGTTTCCACTCGAAGCGGCGGCGATGCTTGTCATCGAGCGTTTCCGGGAGGAAAAACAACGCAATGAGGAAATTCACGAAGGCGAGCCCGGCGGCGAAATAGAATGGCACGCGCGGCCCGAACGTGCCGAGCAGCCCGCCCAGAACCGGCCCGATGACGAAGCCGACGCCAAACGCGATACCGAGCAGGCCGAAATTCTTTGCCCGGTTCTCATCGTTCGAGATATCCGCGATGAAGGCTGAAGTCGTCGAATAGCTGGCGCCTGAAATGCCGGCCAGCACACGCCCGATGAACAGCATCGGGTAGGACCAGGCGACCGCGCAGATCAGATTGTCGATGGAGAAGGTCAGCACCGATGCGAGCAGGATCGGCCGCCGCCCGAACCGGTCGCTCAAGCCACCCATGATCGGCGCGAAGACGAACTGCATCGCCGCATAGACGAACAACAGCCAGCCGCCTTCGATCGCCGCGCCACTGATGCTGACCCCGGTCAATTCCCTGAGATAGGC
>NZ_RZQI01001207.1:0-1402 GCF_003998335.1 Mesorhizobium sp. M7A.F.Ca.CA.002.05.1.1
GTCGGCCGATGCAGATGCGCCGGCCAAATTCTATCTGCTCAGCGCGCCGGCGCATCAGGCCTGGCCCAGCCGGCTGATCCGCATCGGCGACGCCAAGCGCCTCGATCTCGGCAGCAAGGACACCTGCAACGAGCGTTCGATCTTCCAGTTCATCCATGCCGACGGCGTGAAGACCTGCCAGCTGGTGGTCGGCATGACTCAGCTGGCGCCGGGCTCGGTGTGGAACACCATGCCGTGCCATGTGCATGACCGGCGCATGGAGGCCTATCTCTATTTCGACCTGGCGGAGACGGCACGCGTCTTCCACTTCATGGGCGAGCCGGACGAGACGCGCCATATCGTCATGGGCAACGAGGAAGCGGTGCTGTCGCCGGGCTGGTCGATCCATTCGGGCGCCGGCACTTCCAATTATGCTTTCATCTGGGCGATGGCTGGCGACAATGTCGACTATACCGATGTCGACCCGGTGGCGTTGAGCGATCTGCGGTGAGCGACCCCTTCAGCCTTGCCGGAAAACGTTTCCTGGTCACCGGCGCCAACACCGGCATCGGCCAGGGCATCGCCGTATCGATCGTACGCGCCGGGGGCGCGGTGGTCGGCGTCGGCCGCTCGTCGATGGACGATACGGCAGACAAGGTCGCCGCGCTGGGAGGGCAATTCGAGGCGGTCAGCGCCGACCTTGCCGACATTTCGGCCGCCGGCCCGTTGCACGACCGGATCTGGGACGAAAGCGGTCCGCTCGACGGGCTGGTCAACAATGCCGGCATCATCCGCCGCGCCGATGCCGTCGATCTCAGCGAGGCCGATTGGGACGACGTCATGGACGTCAACCTGAAAACGGTTTTTTTGCTCTGCCAAAGCTTTGCAAGGCGTGCCTTGGCAGCTGAGCGGAAGGGCAAGATCGTCAACATTGCCTCCGTGCTGAGTTTCCAGGGTGGCATCCGCGTTGCGTCCTACACTGCCTCGAAGCACGGTGTGCTCGGCATCACGCGTCTGCTCGCCTGCGAATGGGCGGCAAAGGGCATCAACGTCAACGCCATCGCGCCGGGCTATATCGAGACCAACAACACGCAGGCGCTGCGCGCCGATCCCGACCGCAGCGCCGCCATCCTGGCGCGTATCCCGGCCGGCCGCTGGGGCGAGGCGGGCGACATTGGCGACGCCGCCGTCTTCCTGCTGGCGCCGGCGTCGAACTACATGCATGGGGCGGTGGTGCCGGTGGATGGCGGCTGGCTGGCGCGCTAGGTTTTGACGCAATTCCGGGCGGAAAACCGTTTCACACTTTTCTTGGAATTGCTCTGAGGAGACAACGATGACCGCAAAGATTTTCGCGCAAGCCGGCGAGGGCGCCTGGACGAAGACGCCAGACGGCAACAGGCGGCGCGTTCTCCTGCACACCGAC
>NZ_RZQI01001208.1:0-1402 GCF_003998335.1 Mesorhizobium sp. M7A.F.Ca.CA.002.05.1.1
CGATGGCGACGCGCTGCTGTTCGCCGCCGGAGAGTTCGGACGGCCGGTGCGACGCGCGCTTGCCGATCTGCATGTAATCGAGCAGCTGCGCCGCGCGCTCGGCCGCGTCCTTGCGGCTGAGCCCCTTGATGAGCTGCGGCATCATGATGTTTTCCAGCGCCGAGAATTCCGGCAGCAGATGATGGAACTGGTAGACGAAGCCGACATCGTTGCGGCGGATCGCCGTGCGCTCGTCATCGGAGAGCCGCCCGCAGGCACGGCCGGCCAGGATGACGTCGCCGGCGTCGGGACGCTCCAGCAAGCCGGCAGTGTGCAGCAGGGTCGACTTGCCGGTGCCCGACGGCGCCACCAGCGCCACCATCTCGCCGCGCTTCAGCGAGAAATCGGCACCGTTCAGGATGGTGAGCTTGCGCGGCCCCTGGACATAGTGCCGCTCGACGCTCTTCAGCTCGATAATGACCTCGGCCACTATTCGTACCTCAAGGCTTCGACCGGATCGAGGCGCGCGGCGCGCCATGCCGGAAACACGGTTGCCAGGAAGGACAGGCCGAGCGCCATCAGGACGACATAGGTCGTCTCGCGCGGATCCATCTTCGCCGGCAACTGGCTGAGGAAATAGAGCTCCGGATTGAACAGCACCTTGCCGGTCATCCATGAGAAGAACTGGCGGATGGACTCGATGTTGGTGCAGATCAGCACGCCGAGCAGCACACCGGCAAGCGTGCCGGTCACGCCGATCGCCGCACCCGTCATCAGGAAGATACGCAGGATGGCGCCGCGCGACGCCCCCATGGTGCGCAGGATGGCGATGTCGTGGCCCTTGTCCTTCACCAGCATGATCAGGCCGGAGATGATGTTCAGCGCCGCCACCAGCACGATCAGCGTCAGGATCATGAACATGACGTTGCGCTCGACCTGCAGGGCGGAGAAGAAGGTCTCGTTGCGCTGGCGCCAGTCGACCATGTCGATCGGCCGCTGCGCCGCCTCCTCCACCTTCGGTTTCAGCGCATCGACATCGTCTGGATTGTCGACATAGATCTCGATCGTCTGCGCCCGCCCGTCCATGTTGAAATAGAGCTGCGCTTCGGAAAACGGCATGTAGACGATGGAGGTGTCATATTCGGACATGCCGACTTCGAAGATCGCCGCGATCTTGTAACCCTTCATGCGCGGCGTGGTGCCGATCGGCGTCACGTCGCCGTCGGGCGAAATCAAGGTGATGGTATCGCCAAGCGTCAGGCCGAGATTCTCCGCCATGCGCTTGCCGATGGCAACGCCGTCGCCAGAGTCGAAATCGGCGATCGAGCCCTGCTTGATGTTGCTGGCAACGATGGCGATCTTGCTCAGATCCTCGCCGCGTATGCCGCGCACCAGCGCTCCGGTTCCGCCGCCGACATTGCCT
>NZ_RZQI01001209.1:0-1400 GCF_003998335.1 Mesorhizobium sp. M7A.F.Ca.CA.002.05.1.1
GTTGGTGAAGTTGCGGGCGTTGGTCGCCTTGCGGTGCGCCGAGACCTGGCCGCGATAGGTGTTCTGCGAGAAGCCGGCGGCGATGCCCTTGGAGATGATGCGGCTCGACGTGTTCTTGCCGAGGTGGATCATCTTGGTGCCGCTGTCGACCTGCTGATAGCCGTTCGATACCGCAATCGAATAGAACTCACCTTGGGAATCGTCACCGCGCAGGATGCAGCTCGGATATTTCCAGGTGATCGCCGAACCGGTCTCGACCTGCGTCCACGAAATCTTCGAGCGGTCGCCACGGCAGTCGCCGCGCTTGGTGACGAAGTTGTAGATGCCGCCCTTGCCCTCGGCGTCGCCGGGGTACCAGTTCTGCACCGTGGAATATTTGATCTCGGCATCGTCGAGCGCTACCAGTTCGACGACCGCCGCGTGCAACTGGTTCTCGTCGCGTTGCGGCGCCGTGCAGCCCTCGAGATAGGAGACGTAAGCCCCCTCCTCGGCGATGATCAGCGTGCGCTCGAACTGGCCGGTGTTCTTCTCGTTCATGCGGAAATAGGTCGACAGCTCCATCGGGCAGCGCACGCCCTTGGGCACGAAGACGAACGAGCCGTCGGTGAACACAGCCGAATTCAGCGTGGCGTAGTAATTGTCTGAGGTCGGCACGACCGAGCCGAGATATTTCTTCACCAGCTCCGGATGCTCGCGGATGGCTTCCGAGATCGAGCAGAAGATGACGCCGGCCTGCGCCAGCTCCTTCTTGAAGGTGGTGACGACGGAGACGGAATCGAACACGGCATCGACGGCGACGCGGCCCGATTTGTAGACATTGTCGCTGACTTCCTCGAGTTCCGAGGCGTCGGTCTTCTGCACGCCGGCAAGGATTTCCTGCTCGCGCAGCGGAATGCCGAGCTTCTCGTAGACCTTCAAGAGTTCGGGATCGACATCGCTCAGCGAAGTCGGGCCGGGCGTGCTCTTGGGCGCCGCGTAGAAGTAGATGTCCTGGAAATCGATCTTGGGATAGTGGACGCGCGCCCAAGTCGGCTCGTCAAGCGTCAGCCAGCGGCGATACGCTTCCAGACGCCATTCCAGCATCCAGGACGGTTCGTCCTTCTTGGCCGAAATGAAACGGATGATATCTTCGCTGAGGCCCTTGGGGGCCTTATCGACAGCGATTTCGGTCTGGAATCCGTATTTGTATTGGTCGACGTCGATCTTTCGGACCCGATCGATCGTGTCCTGCACAGCAGGCATAAGCGTTCTCCATCCACGCCGGGGTCAAGGCCCGACAGTTTTCAAACTATGGCACCGCCAAAAACGAACCCCGAAGAGGTGCTCGCGGCAGCGTAAGTTTAATATAGTGCGCTTCGACCGGGAATTCACCCGGCCAGCATGAAACGCACGGCTCTACC
>NZ_RZQI01001210.1:0-1399 GCF_003998335.1 Mesorhizobium sp. M7A.F.Ca.CA.002.05.1.1
GATGGAGGCGGCGACGCCGATCGGCAGCGCCAGGAGCAACACGATCACCATCATATAAAACGAGCCGATGATCGCCACGCCCATGCCCGAGGTTTCCGGGCGGCTGGAGGCGCCGTAGGTGAACAGGCCGCTGTTGAAGTGCTCGGCCATCGCGCCCTCGGCCTTGAGCTTGTTCATCCAGGTGATCTGCTGGTCCGAGACCTTGCGTCGCGCTTCCTCGACACTGAGGTCGATCTGGCCCTTGAAAGCCGAGTCGAGATTGGCGGCGGCGAGGATGTTGACGTTGCGTGTCGTGCCGATCACGGACGGATCGGCGGCAACGATGTCGCGCAACTGGACGCGGGCGCCTTCCGACAGGAAGCCCTTGAGCTTCTGGATCATCGGCTTGTCATCAGGAGAGATGCCGAGCTTGGCCACAAGCGCGTTTTCGGCGAGCTTGGGATAATTTGCCTTGATCAGAACGCTCGGATCGGTTGCACGCTTGCCGGAAGGATCGATCACCTTCTCGTCGAACGAGATCGGCAGTGATACCGTCGTCTGCCAGAAGGCGGTGTAGCCTTTCGAGACGATGGTGATCAGCATGATTGCCAGGAACGCCAGGCCTACGGAAATCGCCACGACGCCATAGAAGCGGAAACGGCGTTCGGCGGCGTAACGGGCCTTCAGGCCGATGTCGCGGCGCGGATGGGCCGCCGCCCTGACCATCGTATCCATGGAAATGTCGGTCATTCGTACTGCTCCCGATATTTGCGCACGATGTAGAGCGCGACGATGTTCATCACCAACGTCAGCGCGAACAGCGTCAGGCCGAGTGCGAAGGCGACCAGCGTCTGCGGCGAATTGAACTCGAGGTCGCCGGTGAGCTGGTTGACGATCTTGACGGTGATGGTCGTCATCGCCTCGAACGGGTTGATGGTGAGGTTGGCGGCGACGCCCGCCGCCAGCACGACAATCATCGTTTCGCCGATGGCGCGCGAGGCGGTCAGCAGGATGGCGCCGACGATGCCGGGCAGTGCAGCCGGCAGGATCACCCGCTTGATCGTCTCGGAGCGGGTCGCGCCGAGGCCAAGCGACCCGTCGCGCATGGCGCGCGGCACCGCGGTTATGATGTCGTCCGAGAGAGAGGACACGACCGGGATCAGCATGACGCCCATGACCAGGCCGGCGGTGAAGATGCTCTGGCCCTGGATGAAGGGCGAACCGCCGGTCAGCGCCGCGGACAGGTCGCGCAGGAACGGCCCAAGCGTGACGACGGCGAAGATGCCGTAGACGATGGTCGGTATGCCGGCCAGAAGTTCAAGCGCCGGCTTAACCACCGAGCGCACCTTGGGCGTTGCATATTCGGCCATGTAGACAGCCGACATCAGCCCGACCGGCCCCGCAACCAGCAGCGCGACGG
>NZ_RZQI01000120.1:0-10467 GCF_003998335.1 Mesorhizobium sp. M7A.F.Ca.CA.002.05.1.1
TCACATAGCGCGGCACAAAGCCAGGGCAGACATTGCTCAGATTGAGATGCGGAAGTTGTGACAGGCAATGGTGGATGGCCCGGGACGCTTCTTCGTTGTTCCCGGTGGCCGACGCGGTCGCGGCCCAATAAAGGGCGCCGCGAACGAAGCCCGGCTTTGTCCTGACCACTTTGCGGGCGGCTTCGAGCGCCCGCTGGTTGTCTCCGCCAGCGAAGAGCGCCACAACCAGGCCGTGGTGGCGCCAGAAGTCGATGACATCGTGCGTTCCGAGCCGGATTGCTTCGTTGGCCTCACGCACCGCTTCGTCGACCTGTCCGCGCAATGCAAAGAGCATCGAAATATCGCCGTGGCCAGTCGGGTAGCTCGGGTTGAGGCTGATCGCGTGGCGGCATTCGGCGATCGCCTCGTCGATACGACCGCAACTTTCGAGAGCGAACGACAAGATACATCGAGCAATTTCATCGTCCGGTACCGCCCGCACCGCCGCTTCCGCAAGCTCGACCGCACGCTCGATCACCCCTCGCTCCCGAGGCAGTGCACCAAACGCCACGCCCATGGATATTACGATCGAGAGCGTCCGCTTTGCACGGGCGTTGTCGGGACCTATCGAGAAGGCCTTCTCGGCAAGCTCTATCCCGACCAAAAGTGAGTCCCGAGTCATCTCAAAATATTTCATGAGAGCTTCGTTGACCAGCCTGCGCACTTCAGGGGTACCCGGCGGGCTTTTGTCTCGAACCTTCCAGTTGGTCAGTTGAAGTTCGAGGATCACGGCAAGAACAACAGACTGTGCGATCCTGTCCTGGAATTCGAGCGCGTTCTCGGAGTGGCCGTCGAACTTCTGGGCCCAGACGTGGTGGCCGCCGGCGGCATCGACGAGCTGGACATTCACCCTCAACCCATTGCCGGATCTCTGGACACTGCCGCTGAGCATATATCGCGCCCGGAGTATCCCTGGCGTCTTGGCTTCTTCGCCCGGGCCGCTCTTCTCGGGCGGAAGCGCGGCGAGCACGACATAGTCGGCCACTTCGGAAAGGGCCGTCGTGATGTCCTGGACAAGTCCCTTGGCGAAAAAGTCATCGCCTTGCTTTCCAGTCAGATTGACGAAGTCGGCAACGCTGATGGACGGACGCCCAAGGCGCTGGCTGGCCGGAACACCACTTGTCGACTGCACATTTGAAGCGTCATCGGCGGCAAGCAACAGAGATTGCCAAAGCGCCCGCGTTTCAGGGCCGGCTTCGACGCCGAACTCCTTCTTCAGCATGCTTCTGCAGGCTTCGTATGTCCTGATTGCCCTGTCGCGTTGCCCGCATGCGAGCAGCAATTCCATCTTGAGCCGATAGGATTCTTCCCGTGTCGGTTCCATGGTCACAATACGATCGGCCAGGATCAGCCCGGCATCGGCGTCGACGAGACGGGCCAGTTTTTCGAAGGACTCAAGCGCGCGGCCGAGCAGCCTGTCGCGTTCCGATGTGATCCAGTCATCGAACGCATTGCTTCCCAGATAAAGCCCGTCGAGGAAGGGCCCGGTGTAGTTCGCCAAGGCCTTCGCGAGGTCCTGAGCGGAACGGGCCGAGAGACCCGTTTCGAACTTCTCCACGTCGACTTGAAAGGCCTCTGGCCTCAGGGCGATCAGCTCACCGCTGGAATGGATGAGATCCACCCCTTCTCGCGCCAGATCCTGGCGCAGGACACTGAGGGCTTGCCGAAGGCTGTTGCGCGAATGTTCGCCGTCGCTGTCGCCCCATAGGAGGTCAGCCAGCCTCTCCCGCGTCGCCGCCATGCCCGGACACCGGGCCAGATAGGCGATGATTGCCGGCCCTCGTTTCCCGGTCAGCCGAAGCGGACCGGTCGTTTCATTTTCAATCCGGAAACCGCCGAAGAGTGAGATTCTATTTGCAGCGCCCCTATCCTCACTTTGCATTTGCTATCCCAGCCTGACGAAATCCTAACTCAAAACTAACGCTTCGCAACAGTCGGCCTTCGCGCTCAAGCGCTGCCGTAACGGCAGGCTGTTTAGGCTTTGCTAAATTAAAGTGACCAAGTCAACGAAAGGCTTGGTTCGAGGGGGACGCGTGTCCAGGACAAGAGCCAATTTGCTGCTGCTATTCGCAGCCGCTTTGTGGGGCTTCGGCAATGTCTCGCAAAAGATGGTGCTTGTGCATCTCGACGCGCTGAGTGCGGTGGGTCTGCGCTGCCTGATCGGCGGCCTGCTTGTGTTGCCCTTTGTCTTGATGGAGAGGCGGCTTCCGCTCGGGCCGGACTATTTTTCCAGCTTGGCCAAGGTGTGCGCGCTGTTTGCCATCTCCATCACGCTCCAGCAGCTTTGCTATCTCGGCGCCTCCGTCACCAATGCGAGCTTCCTGGTCAGCACGGCAACGGTAATGACACCGCTGGCCGCCTGGTTTCTCGTAGGCGAACGTCCGACAGCGAGTCTCACGGTCGCCGCCGGGCTGACCGTTGTTGGAGCCCTGCTGTTGTCGGATGGGATTGCCGGGTTCAGCAGTGGCGATCTCACCGCTGTCCTCTCGGCTGCCTGCTATGCGCTCTGGGCAGTCGAGCTGGGCCGGCACATGCAGGTGCATGCGCGGCCGTTCACCGCAGCCGCGACACAGTTCTTCGGCGCCGCAGCCTTCGCCCTGCCGCTCGGCGCAATGCAAGGCAATCTGTCGTTGGCCGCCGCATTCGCAGCCGGCCCGGAACTGGCGATCCTCGGCGTGTTCTCCACTGCGATTGCTTTCGGCATACAGACGGTTGCCCTCCGCTTTACGCCGGCCAGCCACGCCGCCGTGATCGTCAGCGCAGAAAGCGTTTTCGGGGCGCTGGGCGCGGCGATCTTTCTCGGCGAGCGGAGCTCGTCCGCGAGCGCATTGGGTGCCGCCATCATTCTGGGTGCGATCCTGTCCGTGGCACTGTCGAACCGAGCGCCGCAGGCACGCACGTCCTTGCGAACCGCTTCGGTTCAATCCTTCGACGGGGCCCCTGCCTTTGCAGCTGCCGCCGCAAATTGGGCAGGCGATCGTCACCCCAACAATTCAGGTCCAGTGGAGGAATGTGATGACCCTTGCCGGTGATGCGAAACCTATTCCGGCCCCGGCTGCCGCCCGACACGGGGCCAGTGGCGTCGATCAGCCAGGCGGCGGTGGCCTTGCCGATGGCGGCAGGACTTGTCGTGGGGGCGCAGTGATGGACGCGCGGACGATCCTTCTTCCTATCGCACATTTGGTATCGGCGCTTCGCGCCCGCATGAAGGGACCGGGCGGCTATTACAACAGCGGTAACGCGCTCGGCCTCATTGTCGGTCTCGCCATCCAGATTGCCACCGCGCCGGTCGGCTTGCATGAGGGAAGCAGCGTCACCATGGCGGTGATCGAATATTTCGCTGGCAGCCATGGCACTGTTGCGCTGACCTTGACCACCCTGGTCTTCTTCTGGGGCGGCGAGGCCTATCACCGGGCCTGGGCAAGGCCGGATGCTCCCGATCCTGCCCTCAACCGTCTGGGCGACTTCCTGTCGGGCCTGGGGGCGATCGGGCTCGGCATTGCCCTGTTGCTGCTCGGCGATCCATTGCTTGCGGCGACCTCCGGCCTGCTGCATGCGCTCGGCAAATTCGGCAGCACCTTCCACAGGCCCGGCACGCCAATTCCGATGTGGCCGGCCGCTTGGCCCGATCCGTTCCGCAGTGCGGTGCTCGCCAGCCGGTTGCCTGCAATGCTGGCGACGACAGTGGCCCTCGGCCGTGCTTTGCCTGAGGTCTGGTCGGGCGGCTCCTTCGCGGCCCTCGCCATGCCACTGACCTTGCTCGGCTGTTATCTCTTGTGGACCAAGGCCGATCTGCTGCTGTTCGGCGTGGGTACCAAGGCGATCCGCCAGATTTCCACATGTTGAGCCCGCTTTTTGAAACGACCGGATGTCGAGATGGAGAATGACATGTTTGGCAGTGTATATCATCAGGACGCCGGCCCCCTATCCTTTCGCGAACGGGTGCGGGCGACAGGTTGGGGCATTCTGACGTCGGCCGGTTCAATCTCGAGAGTGACAGGGATACTTGCAGTTTCGATGTTTTGGGCGATCTCTGCCCATGCCGCGAACGTTGACGTCGCTATCGTGTTCGCGGTCGATTTCTCGTCGTCGATCGATCCGAAGATCGCCGATATGCAACGCGAGGGACATGCCGCGGCACTCACCTCGCCAGAGATCATCGCCGCCATCAGCCGGAATTATGTCGGCTGCATCGGCGTTGCCTATTTTGAATGGTCGAGCCCCGGACACGCACGCGTCGTGCTGCCGTGGACAAGCATCTGCGGACTGGAAGATGCCAAAGCGGCGGCTGCGGTGATCAGCAGGAAAGGCGATACCGGCTTCATCCGCAGAGGGCGAGGCGGAACATCCGTTTCCTCGGCTATCGACATCGGCAGTCTCCTGCTCGACCAGTTTCCGGGAAAGGCGGCCAAGAAAGTCATCGATATCTCCTCCAATGGCGAGAACAACGACGGGCTTCCCGTCCAGCCGAGCAGGTCGAACGCCATAGCCAAGGGATATACGATCAATGCCATCGCCATCCCGACGGAGGATGAGAATCCCGACGAACCTCTGGCATCCTATTTTGCCAGATCGGTCATTGGCGGTTCCCAGGCCTTCGTCATGACGCCGAAGGGGCCAGACGACTACACGATGGCGCTTCGCCGCAAGCTCGTGACTGAAGTAAGCATGAACGACGAGCGTCCGCTGTGAAAGTGTGCCACGCAAGACGAACTTTCGACCCGCCAGACCGAGCGCATTGCACAACAAGACCCGCCCCGCTGCAGCGCGAGACCTTGTAGGTCCGTCAGGACAACAGCCTATCGCCGCAACGCGTGCACCCTTGCCTCGCCTTCGCCGGGCACCGGCAACGCCATGTCGTCATCGAGAAGGCGCGTGATGCGGGCAAAGCCGGTGAACGCTTTCCTTGCTTCCTCGGCCGACATCTGGCCCGACAAGGCGGCCGAGCAACAATTCAGCGCGCACTGATAAACCGGACCGCGCCGTCCCGTCGGCCACTTCCGCAAGAACATCATGGCTTCGGCAACACTATCGATTTCTTCCGCAGGGTGTCCCTGCCCGCGCGAAATCCGCACGGGCGAAAAGAAATGCAATTGATCCATCGTTTCCTCCCGGTCGACCGCAATGCGCTCGATCGAACCCCACCAAACGCGCCAACAGCCGGTTGGTTCCAGATAAAGAATGGAGTCTTTTAGAAATCTGTCAGGCGAAGGCGATCACCCGTGCGGTGGTGAGTGTCGCCTACATTGTCGGGAAGTGGCAGGCGACTTTGCGACCGGGTCGGTATTCCCGTAACTGTGGCCGCTCCGAACGGCAGCGCTCCGCCGCGATTGGGCATCGGGGATGGAAACGGCAGCCCGTTGGAGGGTTCAGAGGGCTCGGTACGTCGCCGGTGAGGATGATGCGCTTGCGCGTCCCACCCGGCGTCGTCTCCACGACGGGAACCGCCGAAATCAGCGCCTGGCTATAGGGATGGGCCGGTGCTGCAAACACGTCTTCCGCCGGCCCTTCTTCGACGATCGAGCCGAGATACATGACCGCTATGCGGGTCGACACCTGGCGCACCACCGACAGGTCGTGGGCGATGAAGATGTACGTGAGATTGAGCTTCTCCTGCAGATCGGCAAGCAGGTTGACGATTTGTGCCTGCACCGACACGTCGAGCGCGGAGACGGGTTCGTCCAGGACCACGAGGTCCGGGTTCAGGGCAATAGCCCGCGCGATGCCGACGCGCTGGCGTTGTCCGCCGGAAAATTCGTGCGGAAACCGCATGACGTGATCCGGCAGCAAGCCGACAAGGTCGAACAGTTCCGCCACGCGTTTGGTGATCTCGCTCGACGAGAGCCTGCCATGGATGCGCAGCGGCTCGGCCACCAGGTCGCCGACGCGCCGGCGCGGATTGAGCGACGCCGACGGGTCCTGGAAAACCATTTGCAGGCGGCGCCGCAGCGGCCTGAGTTCGGACAGCGACTTGGAGGTTATGTCGTTGCCTTCGAACAGAAGCTCGCCGTCCGATATGTCGTAGAGCCTCACCAGGCAACGCGCCAGCGTGGACTTGCCGCATCCGGATTCGCCGACCAGCCCGACCGTCTCGCCGCGCCACACGGTCAGGGAAACATTGTCGACCGCATGAACGGTTCGCTTGCCTTCGGCGGAGAAACGGCTGCCGATGGAAAAGCGCTTGCCCAGCGAACGCGTCTCGAGGATTGGGCGGTTCTTGTCGATCATCGGTCCGCTCATGCCTGTGCCACCCTGAAGCATGCCGCGGCATGGGTGCCGCTCCCGAGGTCGGGCTTGCCGGCCTGGCAGGGCTCGTAGTGAACCGGGCACCGCGGACCGAACGCACAGCCCTGCGGCAATCGCAGCATTGACGGCGGCGAACCGGGAATGGCCGGCAAGCGCCGTGGTTTTTCGCCGGTCAGCGGCGGGATCGAACCCAGCAGCGCGCGCGTATAGGGGTGTCGTGGATCGGAAAACAGTTCCATGCGACTGCCGCGCTCCACCACGCGGCCGGCATACATGACCATGACCCGGTCGGCGAGTTCGGAGACCACGCCCATGTCATGTGTGATGAAGACGACCGCCGACTTGTGCGTCGCGCGCAGCTTGCGCACCAGATCGAGAATGCCGGCCTGTACGGTGACGTCGAGCGCCGTGGTCGGTTCGTCAGCCACCAGAAGCGCCGGATTGCAGGACAAAGCCATTGCGATCACCGCCCGTTGACGCATGCCTCCGGACAGTTGGTGCGGGTAGCGCGACATCGCCTCGTGCGGGTTGGGAAAATTCACCTCGGCCAGCAGTTCCTCCACGCGCTCCATCGCCTTGGACTTGCTGATGTTGCGATGCGCGCGAATCTGTTCGGCGATCTGCCAGCCGATCGTGTAGACAGGCGTCAGCGCCGTCATCGGATCCTGGAAGATCATCGCGATCTCGTTGCCGCGCAGCCGCCTGAGCTCGCGCGCGGGCAGTCCCACGAGTTCGCGGCCTTTGTAGCGGATCGACCCTTCGATGGTGGCGTTGGGATCGGTGATGAGACCCATGACGGCCAGCAGCGACACGGTCTTGCCGGAACCGGACTCACCGACGACGCCGAGGATTTCGCTCTCCTTAAGGTCGAAGGAAACGCCATCGATGGCCCGCACCAGGCCATCATTTGTGCGGAAGGAAACTCTGAGGTCGCGCACCGACAGTATCATGATGTCCTCAGGCGCGGATCGAGAAGGATGTAGACGAAATCGACGACCGCATTGGCGATAACCACGAACATGGACGCATACATCACCGTCGCCATGATCATCGGCAGATCGAGATTCTGCAGAGCGTCATAAGTGAGCTTGCCGATGCCGTGCAGCCCGAACACCACCTCCGTCAGCAGGGCTGAGCCTCCGACCAGCGCACCGAAGTCCAGGCCGAACAGAGTGACGAATGCGATGAGCGACGTGCGCAAGGCATGGCGCAGCAGGATGCGGGTCTCCGACAGCCCCTTGGCCCGGGCCGTGCGGATATAGTCTTCCTGCAGGGATTCGATGATTGCCGCGCGCAGCACGCGCCCGTAAATACCGATATAGAGAATGGACAGTGTGATCCACGGAATGACCAGGGTCAGGAACCAGCCCTTCGGATCGTCGGAGAAATTCTTGTAGCCGAGCGGCGGCACCCAGGAGAACGCCCAGCTGTCGTGGTAGCGGCTCTGGGTGATCAGGTTCATCACCTCGCCCAGCCAGTAGACCGGCATGGAAATGCCGAGCAGCCCTAGCGCCATCAGCAGCTTGTCCAGCCAGCTGCCGCGCGTGGCGGCGGCGGCGATGCCGATGACGATGGAGACGACCACCCACAGGATCGCCGCTCCGAACACCAGCGAGAGCGTGACCGGGATCGAATCCATGACCGCCGGCACCACCTTCCAGCCACGATTGACGAAGGAGGTCAGATCGCCGGTGACGAAGATCTTCTCCATCATCGTCACATATTGCACGTAGAGCGGCCGGTCGAAGCCGAAGCTGTGGCGTACCGCCTCCAGCACTTCGGGCGATGCATTGCGGCCGGCGATGCGCGCAGCCGGGTCGGCGCCCGGCGTTGCGAAGAAAATCAAGAAAACGATGACCGAGATGCCGAACATCACGAACAGCATCTGGCCGAACCGGCGCAGGATTGCGTAGATCATCAGTCGCGCCCCAGCCGAACCTTGGAGCGCGGATCGAGCGCGTCGCGCAGGCCGTCGCCGAAGACATTGAGCGCCATGACGGAAACCGCGATCGCCAGGCCCGGCACCAGCGCCACCAATGGCCTGGTGTAAAGCAGCGCCTGTCCGTCCTGGATGATGGTGCCCCAGCTCGCGGCCGGCGGCTGCACGCCGATCGAAAGGAAGGAAAGGGCTGATTCGGTAAGCATGTTCAGCGCCATCATCAGCGGCACGAAGACGATTAGCGTGGTGGTGACGTTGGGCAGGATGTCGCGCCACAGGATGCGCCACCCCGGCACGCCCAGATTGATCGCGGCCAGCACGAACTCGCTCTTGCGCAGCGCCAGAACCTGCCCGCGTATTGGGCGGGCCACGTAGGGCACGTAGACGATGCCGATGATGATGACAGGCAGCCACAAACTGCCGGACTCGATCTGGATCGGTCCGATCGTGATGCCATGCGCGATGGTGACGATGGAGAGCGAAATCGCCAGCAGATAGATGGGGAACGCCCACAGTATGTCGAGGAAGCGCGACAGCACCGTGTCGGTGACGCCGCCGAAATAGCCGGCGATCAATCCCGCCGCCGTGCCCAGGATCAGGGTGAAGATGGTGGCTGCTCCGGAGATCAGCAACGAGCTCAGCCCGCCATAGAGCATCCTGGCCATGACATCGCGCCCCTGGCTGTCGGCGCCGAGGAAATAATTGCCCAGCCGCCAGGTCGGGCCGAGCGGTGTGTAACCAAGCCCTAGCCCTTCCGTCGACTGTTCCATCACCGGAACGTCGGCACCGTCGATCTGGACGACGGCGTCGAGCGTCGAGGCGAAGGGGTCCACGCCTGCCCATTTTGCATAAAGAGGCGCACTGAGGCAGGCAAGGACGATGAGGAGGAACACGGCCAGCGACGCCATGGCAGCCCTGTCCCTTGCCAGCTTCGCAAACGCGACGGCCCAGGGCCCTCGCGTCTTGCGCGGCGCGGCGACAGCTACGTTCGACACGGACGTGCCCCTCCGCGGTTCGTTACTGCACCCAGGCCATCACTGCACCCAGGATTGGGTGATCATCCAGTTGAACTGACGGTTGAACTTGAAATTGCCAAGACGTTTGCTGACAAAGTCAAGCCGCTTCGGCGTGAAGAGGCCGACGGCAGGTGCCTTGTCGGTGACCTGCCTGTCGATTTCAGCCCACATTTTGTCGGCGGCTTTCTGATCGGTGACGCCGAGGTCCAATGCCTTTTGCATCTTGGCGTCGATTTCCTTGTCGCAGAAGCCGGCGATGTTGATCGACGCGTCCGAACCTTCGCGGAAGGAGGCACAGCTGAACAGGATGTTCAGGAAGTCCGAAGCCGCCGGATAGTCCTTGTACCACTGGGTGACGGACATCTGCACCTTGTTGTTGGTGTTCTGGATGTAGGTGAACTGGATGTTCGACGAGATCGGCTTGACGTCGGCGACATAGCCGATGCTGGTCAGCACGCTCTGCAGATAGACGCCGATGGACCGCGAAATGGCGGTGTCCTCGACGATGATGGTCACCTTCTGACCCTTGGTGCCGGAGTCCTCGACGAACTGCTTTGCCTTGTCGAGGTCAGGGGCCGACCATTTGGCGCCCGGATTCTTGGTGAAGGGGCAATAGTCTTCATGGCCGGGGAAGTCCGGGGGCAGGACCTGACAGACCGGCGAGGCCAGCACCTTTCCGCCGAACAGCTTGACCAGCGTGTTGCGATCGATCGCATAGGCAACGGCCTGGCGGGCTTTTTCATTGTCGAAGGGTGCGAGACGGTTGTTCAGCGGCGCGTACCACCAAGCCGAAAGCGGTGAGATGTGCAGCTGGTCCATGGACTTGCTGCCCAGTTCGCCCAGGCGATCGCTGGGCAGAGCGTCGAACATCCAGTCCGCTTCGCCGTTCTGGATCGCGGTGACGGCTGCCTCTTCGGACAGGCCGAAATCATATTGGACGACATCCGGATAGCCGTCCGGCTGGGCTTCTTCGCTCCACTGCTTGAAATTTGGGTTGCGGGAAACCGTCATGCCCTTGTTCGGGTCGAAGGCGGAGATCATGTACGCGCCGGTGCTGGGAATGGGCTTGGAGCCCATGTCTTCGGCGGGCGTGTCCGCCGGCAGGACCACGGCATGCGGCAAGGCGAGCTTGTAGAGCAGCTCGGCATCCGGCTTGGTGATGTTGATGGTGATGGTGCCGGCCGCTTCGTCGCCGACAACGCCGCCTTCCAGCGTGCAGCTCTTGGT
>NZ_RZQI01001211.1:0-1399 GCF_003998335.1 Mesorhizobium sp. M7A.F.Ca.CA.002.05.1.1
GGCGAATACGGTGATTGAGAACTACGCGGTGGAGATCGCCTAAATTGAAAGCAGCCGTCGTCCTTCTGCCCGGCCTCAACCGCGACCGCGACATGATCGCGGCGTTGACCAAGATTTCGGGAACGCCGCCGGTCACCGTGTGGCAGACCGACACCGAAATCCCCGATGTGGACCTGATCGCCATTCCGGGCGGCTTTTCCTTCGGCGACTATCTGCGCTGCGGCGCGATCGCCGCGCGCATGCCGGTCATGCGGGCGGTGGCCGAAAAAGCGGCCGCGGGCGTTACGGTCATCGGCGTCTGCAATGGTTTCCAGATCCTGGTCGAGGCCGGCCTGTTGCCGGGCGCCTTGATGCGCAACACCTCGCTGAAATTCGTCTGCCGGCAGGTGAAGCTCGAGATCACCAATGCCAACACCATGTTCACGCGCCGCTATCAGCCGGGCCAGATCATCCGCTCGCCGGTCGCGCATCATGACGGCAATTATTTCGCCGACGCCGACACGCTTGCCCGTATCGAAGGCGAAGGCCAGGTGGTGTTCCGCTATGCCGAGGGCACCAACCCCAACGGCTCGATCAACGACATTGCCGGCATCGTCAACAGCCAAGGCAATGTGCTCGGGCTGATGCCGCATCCGGAAAACCTGATCGAAGCAGCCCATGGCGGCACCGATGGCCGCGGACTGTTCGAGAGCGCCCTCGGCATCGCAGCCTGACGATATCGAAGCGAACAGCTTGAAAACAGCCGGACATTCCTGTCTCTTTGGAGCAAGTCTGGTTCATTGGGGAGAGAGACGGTCATGAAACTCTATTCGCGGCCGTTGTCGCCCTACTCGTCGATCGTGCGGGCACTGGCCTACATCAAGGACGTACCACTCAAGATCATCGCGCCGCCGCCCGGTTTTCCCATCCCGGAAGAGTTTCGCGCCATCTCACCGATGAACCGGATTCCGGTGCTGATCACCGGCTCGGGCGAGACGATCGTCGAATCGGTGGTCATCGCCGAATATCTCGAGGAACGGTTTCCGGAGCCGGCGCTGCTGCCGCCCGATTCCAAGGACCGGGCACTGGTGCGCATGTTCGCCCGCATCACCGATCTCGATGTGCTGACCCCGACGATGAAGCTTTTCGAGCTCCATTTCGTGCCGAAGCGCAACAATGCCGAGATCGACGCCCAGTTTGCCCGCCTGCATCACGGGCTGGCGGCAATCGAGGCGCGCATGGCGCAGGGCCCATTCGCGCTCGGCGACGACATCAGCTTCGCCGATGCCTGGCTGACGCCGACACGGTTCATCTTCAACAATTTCCGCGCCATGACGGGACGCCACGACCTGCTCGACGCCTATCCCAAATTCGACGCCTACCAGCAGATCGCCTCGCAACACCCGGCATTGTCGCGGGT
>NZ_RZQI01001212.1:0-1397 GCF_003998335.1 Mesorhizobium sp. M7A.F.Ca.CA.002.05.1.1
GCCTCATCCTTGGCCGGCGACGGCGTGCTGGGCTTAGCGCTGCTTCCGTCGAGCGATTTCTCCGGCCCGGTATCTTTCTGGCCGTACTGGAAAACGCGCTTCAGAACCTGGTCGTCTGGCGGTTTCGGCGGTTCCGGAGGCGGCTTTTGTTCAGGCGGCTTCTCAGCCTTCTTTTCAGGTGTCGGTTCCGGTGGCTTTGGAGCAGGTTTCGGCTTGGGCTTCTCGGGTGGCGGCACGATCGCGACATTGACGGGCTGTTCCTGCTGAACCGGCTGCTGCTCGGGTCTCGGCAGGCCATAGACCAGAAACGCCGCGATGAGCGCATGCAGGATCAGCGATGCGGGCAAAGCCCACAGCAGATGCCGCCGCCGTTCTCCTGTCTCGCCCTTCATCCTCACCGATGTGGAATGAAATAGCGGCGGCTTCAAGCATAGGTGGTGGATTGGCTTGATTTAACCGCTGACAGGTTGGTGATCGGATGACGACGCGCAGACCCCAGGTCAGCCAGTTTGCCGCTGGCGCGGGATCCCGTCCAGAAACCGTTCGTCCAGCCGTGTCTCGCCAAACCAGTTCAGCCGGTTGATGCTGATGAAGCCGGCATCGATCGCCTCGTTTTCGTCACCCGGCTGGCTGTCATGGGCCCGACCGCGCGGCACGGTGATGACTGTATGATCGCCATCGCTTTCCACGATCTCGGCCTTGCGAGCGATCTTGTCGCGACCGATGCGCGGCTGCCGGATTTCGGCCGGCAGCAAGGTCGGCAGGTTGATGCTCAGCCAATGACCCTCAGCGGCCCAGTCGGCGCGCGATTGCCACAATGAAGCGATGAGCGCGCCAAGCCATTGGTCGTCGCCATCGGTGAAATCAGGATTTTTCACGCGTGAGAACCCGATGGCCGGAACGCCCCAGAACGTCGCCTCCCGCGCAATGCCGAGCGTACCGGAATAGGCAAGGTCCTCGGCAGCGTTGCGGCCATCGTTGACGCCCGACAGCACAAGGCCCGGCTTCTCGGAATCGGCGAACAGCCAGGTCATGGCGCTTACCACGCAATCGGCCGGAGTGCCGGAACAGGAGTACCAGTTCGGTTTGACGCGCCGCATGGTCAACGGCCTGGCAATCGTCAATGACGAGCCGGCAGCGGTGCGCTTGCTGTCGGGCGCGACCACCCAGACATCGTCGCTCAACGCGCCGGCCGCATTGACCAGACGGGCAAGCCCCGGCGCTTCGATGCCGTCGTCGTTGCAAATCAGAATTCTCATCGTTTTCTTGCCTCCGACACCACTATGCGCTGGCCGGTGCGGCATTGCGTGCGCAGCGACGGGATGTGGGTTTGCAGATCGCCGAGAAGGTCCGGCGTGCAGGAATGACCGAGTGCGGCGGGACGACCGGCCTTCTCC
>NZ_RZQI01001213.1:0-1395 GCF_003998335.1 Mesorhizobium sp. M7A.F.Ca.CA.002.05.1.1
TGTGGGGCCTGTCCAACGTCTGCGGGACAGAGACTTTGCCAATCGCCTTCAACTCTTGTGCGTGGAGTTCGTCGAGGTCTTCTGGAACCAGGGCGGACGCAAATGGCCCATTGGATGCAAGAGGGGCGGCAATAGGCAGCACCTTTTTGAAGCGGCCGTCGACACCTACTCGACCCAGTTCACCGGGGCGCCGCGGTGGCGCCTTGGGTACTGATGGCACCCTCTTTCCGGCACGGATTTTGTTCCAATAACCTTGCGGCGGCGACGCTACTCCGCTTCGCGTCAGCAGCTTCTTTAGCCCGACGTCGGACAGTTCGAGCTTTGCCGCCAAGTCCCGCATCGGTGCAGACCAGGCGAACGCAATCAGATCGTCAGGCAACACAAGAATGTCATTCTGCCACACGGCGGCTTATCTCCATTTTGTTCAGCCAGACTGCTTTTGGCACGCCTTCGCAGTGTCGATATGACACGCCGGCCAGTGCCATCTAAGGTCAAATCTGGCGACTCCGACGTGCCCGCGATCGTGCCAGAGATGCGCTCTCGTCATCAAGGCGGCTTCAGATCGGCTGCGGCTGAAGCGGCGCTCTCAGTGCACATCAGCGGTATGCTCTAGAAGCGATCCGCCTCCTTTCGTAGTTCTTAGCGCAACAGGGGACACCCGGGTATTCCCGCGTGGCAGAGCGAGTTTTGGTGCTATCGAGCGAGAGCCACGAAATACGACCGAAGAACGATGGCGAGATAAAAGGCCGCGAGGTGCGGCGTCGATCGGTTGTGTTGTTTCAAGTGGTTATGCCGCATTTTCGCGAGGTGCGGGTCTTTGCTGCACCTCCCAAGATCGTCGATTTTCGTTCTTCGTCCGTAGCTTAGTGCGATGTGCGGCAGCCCGACTGGCTTTTGTGGGGCCCGGGAAGGAGGGCGTGGTCAGAGACTGTTCTTGAGGTGGCCGCTCGTCGGTAGATAACGAGCTGTTGGATAGACCACGTTAGAACCTCGCCGACCTAGCCCGAAGTCCCCCCGGATCGGCGAACGGCTCGCTGCAGCAGAGGGGCTTCAGCTCGGCCCGTAGAGCCGACGTCGCCAGCGCCGGCCGTAGGATGCCGGCCGAGCGCAGGCTTGTAGGCTGGCGCCATCCTCCGCACGGCGGATACATTGGCTTCACCGCCCCAATGGAAGCGCCGGTCGCGACAAGCCCGCGCTCAATCGGAGCTTCCGCAGGGCGGTTAGGCACGGCATCCTAAGATGCAGGCGCTACGCATCGCCCCAGCCGCCCTGGCTCTCGACTGCTTGGATGTGTTGATCCTGACACGAATGCGCAAACCGTCGTGCTACGCTTTGATGGTTCGACGTCACTGGCGTGATGGGCATCAATGCTAATGGAAGAGGTTGCCATGTCTA
>NZ_RZQI01001214.1:0-1387 GCF_003998335.1 Mesorhizobium sp. M7A.F.Ca.CA.002.05.1.1
CTAGGGGATTGAGACGATCACGGGGGTGAAGACCGATGCGAATGCTCTTTCTGTTTGCCGTTGGCCTGCTTGCACAGTTTGCCACCTCGATCGCGGCTCATGCCGGCGATGTCGCCGAACTTGAAATCCTCGGCTTCACCAAGGACGGCAGCGTCTTTGCTTTCGAGGAATATGGCGTGCAGGATGGATCGGGTTTTCCCTATGCCAACCGCTACTACATCGACACCAGCACCGACAGCTTTCTCAAGGGCACGCCGATCCGGGTCCGGCTTGAGGACGAGAATGCCAAACTGGATGCGGCGCGCCTTCAGGCCCGGCAAAAAGGCGAAGCCATTGTCAGTCAGGCCGAGTTGGACGCCAATCGCGGCATCACCGCCGGCTTCAACCCGGTGACCGAACTTTCGGCCGATCCGCACCGGATGGCAGTCAACCCGCGCCCGATCTTTTCGCCGGTCGACCCACCGCTCGAGTTTCGGCTCGACGATCTCGGCATGAACAACACCGAGGGCTGCGAGAGCCAGGGCGAGATCAACGGCTTCCGGCTGCTGCGTATCGAGGCGCAGGATGGCGGCACGACCAAGCTGCTGCACGAGGACAAGTCGATACCGAAAAGCCGGGGTTGCCCGAACGGCTACCGCATCGGCGCTGTGCAGACCTTTTCGATGGACAGTCTCAGCGCCTATGCCGTGCTGATCGCGGTGCGCCAATACGGCTTTGAAGGCCCGGACTTTCGCTGGATCGCGGTGACCGGCCGCCTGTGACACCGCTTGTCCCACCCGCCCCGCGCGATCGTTCGCTGAACCGCCTTCGCCGCGCGATACCGACGCCGCGCACTGCGTTTTATGGCGCCTTGCTATGGGCCACGACGATGGGCGCCAGCGCGCTCGTCGCCCTGTTGTTGGACGACTGGGAGACGCCGGCGAAAATCCGCATTGTCACCGCGCTGTTTGCGGTGGGAGCTGCGCTGGCTTTTCCCATCGGCCTGTTCGCGGCGCGGCTGGTCTCGCAGGGAAGACGCTGGGAAGTCGCCTTTGCCGCGGCCTTCGTGTGCCTAGCCGCGGCGACGATCGGCCTGACCGCCGGGCTCTTTGCCCTGCAGTACCGCTCCTACTACGCCGAGTGGCACGCCCCTGCTTTCACCCGCACCTGGGTCCTCCAGTTCGTCTTCACGACGCTGATTGCGCTCTACCAGTTCGTGGTGCTGGGCATCCGGCTCTATTTTCCAGTTGGTTTCATCGCTCTGTTTGCCGCGGGCGTCTGGTTTGCGCGCCAGCAGCGTTGAGCATTTTGCTCGCCTCTGTTAGGACGCGGGCAAACTTCTCGATATGTCAGGACTGACCGATGATCCCTCGCTATTCCCGGCCGGAAATGGTCGCCATCTGGTCGC
>NZ_RZQI01001215.1:0-1377 GCF_003998335.1 Mesorhizobium sp. M7A.F.Ca.CA.002.05.1.1
GGCCAGAAGCGCGATGAGAAGCGAGAAGATGCCCAGAGCTTCGGTCACGGCGAAACCGAAGATCAGGCGGCCGAACTGGCCATCGGCAGCCGACGGGTTGCGCAGTGCGCCCGCGAGGTAGCTGCCGAAGATGTTGCCGAGGCCAATGCCCGCACCACCCATGCCCAGGCAAGCGATGCCGGCGCCGATGTACTTTGCTGCTTCTGCGTCCATTTGTTCAACTCCTTTGGATCTAAAATTCCGTTGCGATTCCATCCGGCGCCAATGTTGGAAATTCTTGGGCCGGAAACTTTTGGACCTAGTGCCCGGGGTGCAGGGCGTCGTTGAGATACATGCAGGTCAACACGGCAAAGACGTAGGCCTGCAGGAAGGCGACCAGCAGTTCCAGTGCCGTCAGCGCCACCGCCATCGCCAGAGGCAGGATCGAGCCGGCGACGCCGACCGCGCCGAGCGCGCTCAGGCTGACCACGAAGCCGGAAAACACTTTCAGCGTGATGTGGCCGGCGAGCATGTTGGCGAACAGACGAACCGAGAGGCTGACCGGGCGCGACACGAAGGAGATCACTTCGATCAGCACCACCAGTGGCAGCAGGAAGACCGGCACGCCATGCGGCACGAACAGTTTCAGGAAGCCGAGACCATGCTTCATGAAGCCGTAGACGACCACGGTTGCGATCACCAGCACGGCAAGGCCGAAGGTGACGATGATGTGGCTGGTGACGGTGAAGAAATACGGGAACAGGCCAAGCAGATTGGCGACGAGCACGAACATGAACAGCGAGAACACGAGAGGGAAGAACTTCATGCCTTGCGTGCCGGCGGCATCGCGCAACATGTTGCCGACGAACTCGTAGGCCATCTCGGAGACCGACTGAAGCCGCCCGGGAACCAGGCTGCGGCTTGACGTCGTGAGAAACAGGAATCCAGCCGCGACGATAACGGTTGCGACCATGAACAGTGCCGAATTGGTGAAAGACAGGTCATAGCCCCCGATGTCGATCGGAATCAGCTTGTTGATATGGAACTGGTGGATCGGATCGACCTTGTCAGCTGCCACGTTCAAACCCCGTCAATGCCGCGTACGGCCTCGTTACCATTACCGCACATGGTGCGCGGTCATTTCTTGTCGTCTTGGCCACGGCGCGATTTATCGCCCTGTCCAAATTCTGCCACAACGCCGGCGGAACGCATCACATTGAGCACTCCGGCGCCAAAACCAAGCAGCAGAAACACGATCAGACCCCATGGCGATGTCCCCGCCAGACGGTCGATGATCCAGCCGATGCCGGCACCCACCACCACCCCGGCGATAAATTCGCTGGAGAGTTTGAGCGCCTGACCGTAACCGGCCACACTGCCCGCTTTCGCGTCGTCTTT
>NZ_RZQI01001216.1:0-1377 GCF_003998335.1 Mesorhizobium sp. M7A.F.Ca.CA.002.05.1.1
CATGAACGGTTTCGCCACTCTTGCCGCCGGTGCCGCCGGCGCCGCCGAGGCTCAAGGTTATGGCCACATTGGAGTCCTTGGCCGAGGTGCCCGAAGCGCCGCCGACGCCGCCGCTGCCGCCGATCGACTGCGCCAGTATGCCGTGCGAATAGGCCTTCTCGGTCTGGATCCAGCCGCTGTTTTCGACATTGACCTTGCCGCCGTTACCGCCAACGTTGCCGGACCCGCCCAGTGACAGGTTGACACTGACTTCCGATTCATCGGTGTGACCGGTGCTTTCGCCGGCGCCACCGGCGCCACCGCCGCCACCCACCGACTGTGCGAAGATGCCGATGGAACGCTCCTGCTGGGTCCAGATGCCGGCCGTGGCGAGATTGAAGGCTTCGACTTGGAAAGCGCTGCCACCGCCGCCGCCTGCCCCGCCAAGCGCCCCACCGATCGCATATTTACCCAATACGCCCGATGTCGCCGAGCCGCCGACACCACCACCGCCGCCGATCGAGTTGGCGCTGATACCATACGAATCGGCGCCGTCGGTCACGATCAGGCTCCGGTTGGTAACAGAGACCGTGCCGCCATTGCCGGCACCACCCGCGGCGAGGCCGATCGCCGCGCCGATGCCGACGGACGTCTCGCCTTCGCTGCCTCCGCCAACGATCTCCTCGTCGGTCGAAGCCGCGCCGCCGCCGCCGCCGCCGCCGCCGACCGACATCGCCAGGATACCGATGGAATTGAAGCCCTGGGTCCGGATTACCCCGGAATTGTCGACATGCACGCCGGCGCCGATGACGTTGTTGCCGTCATCCAGGCGGAACAACGCCGCATCGTTGCCGGAGCCGCCCGAACCGCCAATGCCGACATTGACGGTGACACTCGTCTCGCTGGTGCCGCCAAGGTGGAACGCCTTGGCGTTGCTCGATCCGCCCATGCCGCCGCCGCCGCCCAGCGATTGCGCGACGATGCCTGAGGAGAAATCGCCCTTGGTCGTCAAATTGCCGGTGTTGATCACGTCGACCGCGCCGGAGATATTGCCGGTGCCGCCCCCGCCTCCGACGGTCACGTTGGCCGCAACGTTGACGCCTTGGCCGCCGCCCAGATCGGCGGTCGCACCGTTGGTCGAGCCGCCATTGCCGCCGCCGCCGCCGATCGACTGCGCAAGGATCGCCGCGCTCATGTCGCCATCCGTCTGCACCGTCATGGCATTGTGGACGAGCACATCGTCGCTGACATTGCCGTCGCCGCCGCCGCCGCCGATGCTGACGGTCGCGTTAACGCTGACATTGACGCCGTAACCGCCAGCCGCCGCCCAGGAATCGCCGCCATTGCCGCCGCTGCCGGCAACCGACTGGGCAAGAATGCCGCCAGCCTGGTAACCCT
>NZ_RZQI01001217.1:0-1373 GCF_003998335.1 Mesorhizobium sp. M7A.F.Ca.CA.002.05.1.1
GATCAGCAAATGGGCACAGAAATGCCATGTCCGCCTGGTCGGCAGCGACAGGCTGGCGGGACTGGCTGAGATCTACATGCGTGAGGGCTTCGTCGATGAGGAGGCCGTACGCACCGAGATCACGCCGTGCTTCGTCGAACATGATGCGTTGCGTACGGATATCGTCGTGCTCGCCTGCACACACTACCCCTTTCTGGCCAATCGCATGCGCAAGACGGCGCCCTGGCCGGTCGATTGGCTCGACCCCGCTGAAGCGATTGCGCGCCGGGCGCTGTCGCTTCTCGCCGACATCGATCCGAGCGGTCGTGGCGAGATGCTGCCTGAAGGACCCGACCTTGCCGTCTTCACATCGGCAAGAGCCGATTTCCCGACCCGTCGCCTGATACAGGGCTTCGGGCTGGCTATGTCGTGATTGCGAAGCGGAACATCACGGCAGTCGTTGCGTTTTTCCCCAGATTCCAACGGGAGAAAGAACCATGCCAGCCACCTCGAAAGCCCAGCAGAAAGCCGCCGGCGCGGCTCTGTCGGCCAAGCGCGGCGAGACCAAGAAGAGCGAACTCCAGGGCGCTTCCAAGGGAATGTACGAATCGATGAGCGAAAAGCAGCTCGAGGAATTCGCCGAGACGAAGCGCAAGGGCCTGCCGGAGAAGAAGTCGAAAGACTAAGGATTAAGCATCCGGAATCAAAGAGCCCGCGGCCAAAACCGCGGGCTTTGAATCGATGTCGGCCGCCTGAGACCGGATAGGAGCCTACCAGCGCCCGCTGCAGCGCTTGATCTTGTAGCGTATGACCTTCTTGTGGCCGTGCCGCCAGATAACCTTCTTCTTGATCACGATGCGACAAGCCTGGTGATGCCGGTGTCCGTGCCAATGCCTGGCCTCCGCCGGCTCCGGTGTCAGGACCGCCATGGATCCCGCCAACACAGCGGCTCCCGTCAGGGTAAGGAAGAATTTCTTCATGCGATTGTAGCTCCTCTGCTCCGGTCCCTTCCTGATGCCGCTGGCGCAACCTCCCGCCACATCCGGCACTGTACTCAACCCAGAGACGCTATATCGTCGCCATGGCCTACGCCAGCCACAAGCTTGACACCGGTTAAATCTCCGTTTAATCAGCGCGCCAACACCGGGCCGCAATGCCCGGTGGTTTTCTTTATGTGCGCAAGATGCGTGGAAATCCAATTCTACTATCTTGTTTGAACTGACGTGTCCCGTGGGTTTTCCGCCGCGTTGCGTGGGAAAACCCTGTCAGGTCTCGAAAACGGAGGCCAGAGGAGGGCGCGTTTCCTTCACCCGGACCATGAGGTTCCGGGTGTATTGTTTTGAAAAGGGAATGCGATGAGCAAGCGCGAATCCGCGAAGTACAAGATCGACCGC
>NZ_RZQI01001218.1:0-1373 GCF_003998335.1 Mesorhizobium sp. M7A.F.Ca.CA.002.05.1.1
GCCAACGCGCTGACAAAAGCGCCGTTATGGGTGTCGCCGGCGCCATTGGTGTCGACGGCGTTGACCTTGAAGCCGGCAATGGTCTGCGCTGACCCGTGGGCCAACCGTACGTGGCAACCCTTTGCTCCGGAGCGGATGATCACGCCAGCAGCCTGCGGGCAATGGTCGCCCAGAAGTCGCGCCGCGAGACCCTCGACATCGCCCGGGCCGGCAATCTCGGCCGCCTCCCTCGTGTTGCAGCTCAGCCATGTGGTGCGGGCAAGCACCCGCGACAGGATGGAGCGTGGAATGTCCGAGATGACCGGCGTCGGATCGAAGACGAAGGGAATATTCGCCGGCAGCGCCTCGATCCAGTCGGTGAGCGCATCGCGGCTCTTGGGGTAGCTCAGCGTATAGCCGGAGGTGAACACCCAGTCTCCCGGCGCCACCGCGACGGGCGCCATCATATCGAGGCTGAGTACGCTCTCCGCACCTGGCCATGACACGAAGGTGCGTTCGGCGTCGCTGGAGATCATGGCGACGCAATTGCCACTGTCCATCAAGGGCGATGGCGGCGTCAGTGTCGCGATGTTCTCGGCCATGAAGGCGGCGCGCAGGAAGTCGCCATTCGGCCCACTGCCGAGCTGGCCGCCGAACACCACCTGCATGCCGGTGCGGCTGGCCGCCACCATCATGTTGAAGCCGCCGCCGGCGACCTGGGCGAAGCTCGATGCCGTCTTTTCCATGCCGGGCGCCGGCAAAGCGTCGATGCGGTAGACATAATCGACCACGGCACTGCCGATATGGACGAGACGGCCGCTCACGCCGCCGCGTCCTTGCTGGAACCGGCTTTCGCCGCCCTTGCCGCGACAAGGTCGGCGGCGAGCGCGCCAACCTCTGACAAGTCGATGCCGACAAGCCGGAGGATGTACTCTTGCGGCAATCGGGAAAAGCCGGTGCAGGCGCCGGCCATGCCGGCAGCGATGGCGCCGATCGTATCGGTGTCGCCGCCGAGATTGGCGCTGATGATGGCTGCTTGCCAGGGGTCGCCACGGGCGACTTCCAGCACGGCGAAGGCAGCCGGAACGGATTCCTGGCTGGCGACGCCGGTGCCGACCAGATCGGTGATCAGCCGGATCGCATCCCTGATCGCCTTGCCACGCACGATGTCCTGCGCCCAGACGATACGCGCGGCGATGTCGCCGCCGGTGACCCAATGTCCGAGCGTCGCCCCTCGCCTCGCCGCCGCGACCGCGCTGGCCGAAGCATCGCGCCAACCGCCGCCGGCGACGCCGCGGCTGACGGCGGCTGCGACGGCTGCGGCCGAGGCTATGGCGATCGAGGTGTTGTGCGTCGCCCGGCAAGTCTCCGCCACCTTGCCGACGAACGTCTCC
>NZ_RZQI01001219.1:0-1365 GCF_003998335.1 Mesorhizobium sp. M7A.F.Ca.CA.002.05.1.1
GTGCAACTCCGAAGCTTGCTCGAGAAGGGGCGGTTGGGAACTTTCGACCCGACCGACCATTGAGATCGAGCAAGGTCAAGCAGCTAAATTGTTGCCGGGAGTTCCCTCATGCCAACCGATGACTGGTCCCTGCCCGAACGCTTTATTTTTTCGGGTCACCCGATCGCATGGGGAGCGATCGGCGACGGCCCGCCGGCGGTCTTGCTTCATGGTACCCCGTTCTCGTCGGTGGAATGGCGGCGCATTGCAGCTTGGCTCGGGCAGCGGCGCCGGATCTACTATTTTGACATGCTCGGCTACGGGCAATCCGCCAAGCCCGACGCGGACGTGTCGCGCGGCATTCAAAACGAGTTGTTCGCGGCGCTCTACGCTCACTGGGAGCTGGAGTGGCCAGACATCGTGGCGCATGACTTCGGCGGCTCCGTCGCGTTGCGCGGCCACCTGCTCAATGGGCTCGATTATCGCTCTCTGGTGCTGATTGATCCGGTCGCGATCAGCCCTCAGGGATCGCCCTTGGTTCAAGCGGCAAAAGAACACGAGAAAGCGTTTGCCAGTCTGCCCGCCTATATCCATGAAGCCATGCTTCGCGCCTATATTGGCGGCGCTGTCGCGAACGCATTGCGCGCGGACGAAATGCAGCTCTATCTGCAGCCATGGCTTGGAGACGAGGGACAGAAGGCTTTTTGGCGTCAGATCGCACAGATGGACGACAAGTACAGTCGAGAGGTCGAGTGGCGATACGACGAGATACGTTGCCCTGTGACGATCCTGTGGGGTGAAGACGACGAGTGGATTCCGCTCGACGACGGGCGAGAACTCGCGCGCCGCATTCCCGGTGCGCCGTTCATCACGGTTCCAAATGCCAAACATCTCGTTCAGGAAGACGCGCCGGAGGCAATAATCTCGACTGTGCTCGACTTCTGGAACGACCAGCATCCTTCGGCCGCCGCGAAACCCCTGCTACAGCAACTCTAGAATGTGTTTCCAGGCCCTGGTTCCCAGCCTCGAATCAGCCTCGTCACTGCGGGCATCGAAACAAGGTTCCGGCGACGGCGCCGGACAGGTCTTCCTCGATTGCCGCCTGGACTTCCATATAAGCACCGTACCTTGGGCCGGAGCCTGGCGCCGGCTGCAGATATTCAGCAAAAGGCCGCCTGCAGCAAGCGGCTGCAGGCGGCCTTCGATAACGAAACCTACTTCGCGTTCGGGTTCGGCATCCAGGCCGGCATCGCGACATCGGCATGGGCGAACTGCGGCAGCTTGGCCGACAGGTCCTCCATGTTCTTGATGTCCTTGTCGATGAGGTCCTTCTGGGTGATCAGCGTCGGCGGCACGACGACGTTGTGGCCGTGGTCTTCACCGACC
>NZ_RZQI01001220.1:0-1365 GCF_003998335.1 Mesorhizobium sp. M7A.F.Ca.CA.002.05.1.1
CTTGTCGGTCGCGGTCGCCGGTGCCGGTGCGGCGTCGACCCGCCGCTCGACCTCGGCAATCTGCTTGATAACCCAGTCGGGATTTGGATTGGATCCCAGTTTGGAGAAACGAGAGTAGTCGATGGTCAGATAGCCGTCCTTGAATTCGATGTCCGGGCGGATTTCGTAAGACACCCAGTCGGCGAGATAAGCGCCGGCCAGGTTCCAGTTCGCCTTTCCGAGAACGATGCCGATCGAGAAGAACCACGAGCAGTAAAAGGTGTAGAGGATGCATAGAAGGATGCCGAACGGGGCGGCATAGCGCTTCCATAAAGGCCGCTGAAACGCATCGGGATAGCGAGCGGCGATGTCGTTGATGGCGTCGGCGTTCATTGCGTTACTCTCCGCGCCCGTATGCGAACGCCTGCCTGCCGACGAGACGTTGTCTCAGCCATGCCGAAAACTGGTCAACGGCGACAATCGTGCAGAACAGCAGAAACACGATGGCTATGGTCTTGGCCTCATGGCCCCGGCTGATCGAAAGACGCAGGGATTCGCCGATGCCGCCGGCGCCGACGGCACCGAGAATGGTCGAAGCGCGCACATTGATCTCGAAGCGGAGCAGGAAATAGCTCATGAAGTTGGGCAGAACCTGAGGCACCATGCCGAACCACACCCGTTCGACCCAGTTGGCGCCAACGGCCCGCAAGCCTTCGTCAGGCTTCATGTCGGCGTTCTCGACCACTTCGTAGAACATTTTTCCGAGCGCGCCGACGGTGTGGATGCTGACCGCGAGGATCGCTGGAATGGGCCCAAGCGAGAAAATCGCCAGAAAAAAGCCGGCAATGACGATTTCCGGAAAGGCGCGGACAATTTCGAGGAAGCGGCGCGTGGTGAAGCGGAGCCAGCGGCTGGCCGTCACGTTGCTTGCAGCCAGGAAGCAGAGCAGGAAACCGAAGGTGGAGCCGACCAGGGTCGAAAACAGCGCAATGTTCAGGGTCTCGATCATCCGGTAGAAATACTCCGGAATGTAGATGCCTTGGGTCAGGTAGACCCGGCCTTCGGGATAGTCGAATTTGAGGCTGCCATCGTCATAGGGCGACGGCAGGTCGAACAGCGCGCGCACCGGGTCGAACCAGTCGCGCGGCTTCAATTCGACGAAAAAGTCGGCGATGTGGGGAAGGCGGTCGAAGAACTTTCCGGCGTTGGTCTCATTGGCGAACCAGAGCGAGCCCGAGAGCGCAAGCAACAGGAAAACCAGGCCTCCGATCGTGTAGAGGCGCCGGCGAGCGGCGAGGTCGCGCCAGTGCCGCTCGGCTAACGCTCCTTCCGTGGAGAGCGCAGGCGCGCGGTAAATTTCGGTCGCACTCATCGATGGTTCCCCAG
>NZ_RZQI01000121.1:0-10383 GCF_003998335.1 Mesorhizobium sp. M7A.F.Ca.CA.002.05.1.1
TGACCGCGCCGGAACGCGCCGAAGACACCGTCGCCATGGCCAAGATCGTGTTCGGCGACGATTTCGTCGAGAACAACACGGTGCTGACCAGTCTGATCAACGCCAACTCGCCGATGGTGTTCGACGAGACCATGCTCGGCGCTTTGAAAGTCTATGCGCGCCACAACCAGGCTTGCATCGTCACGCCGTTCATCCTTGCCGGCGCGATGAGCCCGGTGACGGTGGCCGGCACGCTGACGCAGGTCCTGGCCGAAGTGCTGGCCGGCGCCTCGTTCACGCAGCTGATCCGGCCGGGCGCGCCGGTGCTGTTCGGCACCTTCGCTTCGTCGATCTCGATGCAGTCGGGCGCGCCGACCTTCGGCACGCCGGAGCCGTCGCTGGTGTCTTATGGCGCCGCACAGCTGGCGCGCCGTCTCGGCCTGCCGTTCCGTACCGGCGGTTCGCTCTGCGCGTCGAAGGTTCCGGATGCTCAGGCGGCCTATGAAAGCGCCAACACGCTGAACTCGACCATCCTGGCCGGCACTAATTTCGTGCTGCATTCGGCTGGCTGGCTCGAGGGCGGGCTGGCGTCCTGCTATGAAAAATTCATGATGGACATCGACCAGCTCGGCATGACGCAGAAGTTTTCCGAGGGTGTCGACCTGTCGGAAAACGGCCAGGCGATGGACGCCATCCGCCAGGTCGGCCCCGGCAGCCACTATCTCGGCTGCGACCACACCCAGGCCAATTTCCAGACCGCCTTCTACCGCTCCAACATCGCCGACAACAATTCCTACGAGCAGTGGCTGGCCGAAGGCGAGAAGACAGCGCCGCAGCGCGCCAACGAGCTTGCCCGCCGCTGGCTGGAAAGCTACGAGGCGCCGCATCTCGATCCGAGCATCGACGAAGCGTTGAAGGACTTCATCGCCAAGAAGAAGGGGTCGATGCCCGACGCCTTCACTTGAAAGGAGCCCGAATCAGGCGGGGCTAAAGTCGCCAACATCATCCACAAGGAAGTCTGGCGGAGCGCGTTCTCCGATCCGGTCAAGAAGGAATGATTGCGCGTCGCGGCATGATCGAGGAGATCACGGCCGCGCTTGGCGCCAACGGCCTCATCCTGCGCGGCGGCTTTGTGTTCCCTGGCGACGAGGATGCTCCACATGGCACCTCGGGCGCGCCAGCAAGGTCCGTGCTGCTGGTGGGGCAGGCGGGGGCGGCACCTTGGCCGCATTTCCTGCGCTGGCGCGAAAACCAGCCACGGACAATCGCCGATCCGCTCGACAACTGGTCGCGGCAGGTCATTGGCGCCGTGGCCAATGAATTCCAAGCCCGTGCGGTTTCGCCTTCCGACAAACCCTATCTTCCGTTCCAGCAATGGGCGATGCGGGCCGAGGGTTTAAAACCGTCGCCGCTCGGCATCCTCATGCATCCGCAATACGGGCTTTGGCATGCCTATCGCGGTGCGCTGCTGTTCGAGGACGAGATCGCGCTTCCGGAGCAGGGCAAGGCGATCCACCTTTGCGACACCTGTGTCGAGAAACCTTGCCTGAGATACTGTCCGGTCGATGCCTATTCCACGGAAGGATTCGCCTACCAGTCCTGTCTGGCGCATGTGCGAGGAGCGAAGGGCGAGCCGTGCCGCAGCGGCGGCTGCCTTGACCGCAATGCCTGCCCCTATGGCATCGCCTATCGCTATCCGGCTGAGATCCAGGCGTTTCACATGGCAAGCTTTGCGTCAGCCGCCGACTGATCGGCGCCATAGCTTGGTGAGTTTCTATCTCATGGTAGTGAGTCAGTTTGAAATCTAAGCTTTGAATATCTCAGCTAGGAGTTCGATAGCCCGCTCCTGAGTCAACTCTGGATCCCAAGGATCGGATACAGAGATTGCCTCACGCTGGCGATCATCAATCTTAGGTCCCAACACCTGATAATATACATCGCGAATAATCGGGAGGAATTTGGCCTGGAATTGATTGAGTTCGGCCTTGCTCCGCTCTTGATGGAGAAAACTGACGGCGTGAGCCAATAGGAACTCTAACTTGGCGAATTCGGTAGGATCGAAATCATAGCTCTTCATGGCGGCGGCATAGCATATTGAAGTCAAGCTGTCCGCTTCTTGTAAGGGCCGCGCAGCACCGGCTTCTCAATTTCCTTCACTTCGATCAGCGCAACAATGTCACCAATCTCGCAAAGCTTTCATGATAGGGCGTCTGGGTGCATTGATTTAGTACCGGAAAATGTTCGCGGCTTTAGCGAGCATCCATCATGCCCTTCGATGTGTTCGAAATGAGCGCGCATCCCATTGTTACTTTCGCGGTGAGCGCGAACAGCACCATGACACTCGGGGCAGCGCTTTGGCAGGTCCGGGTTAAGACCAAGAGCTTGCTCAACGTGCAAGGGCGCCCAACCGTTTCGTGTCTTAGTTTCGGATGTGTCATCCATGCCTGAATTATCGCATTCAACGCCGGCCATTCAAAGGCTGAATTTCAGACTGACCCACTACCATCTCGATCAGTAGCTTGACGGCAGCCAGGAGTAGGCCTATTCATCAAGTCATCTGATGACTTGATGAATAGGTCGATGCAACCTGCTATCCGAACCAATCTCACCGACAGCGCCACCGAGAGCCTGCGCGCTGAAATCGTCAGCGGCCGCTGGGGCGTCGGCGAGCGTATCCCCAACGAGGCAGCTCTGACCAACCTTCTGTCGGTCAGCCGCGGCACGGTGCGCGAGGCGGTGCGGGTGCTGGTCTCGCAGGGATTGCTGGATACGCGCCAGGGCTCGGGCACCTATGTGCGCTCCGCCGTCGATACCTCTGCCGCGCTCGACCGGGTCAAGCGCAGCGGCCTGCGCGATCAGTGGGAGGCGCGGGCAGCGCTGGACCTCGAAGCCGCGAGGCTCGCCGCCTTGCGCCACACGCCAGCCGACCTCGATCGGATGCGGCAATTGCTTGCCGCGCGCGGCACTGTCGCCGAAGGCGGAAGCGAAGCCTTCATCCGGCGCGATCTCGCCTTCCACAAATCGGTTGTCGCGGCGTCCGGCAACAGGGCGATGATGGAGCTCTACGACTTCTTCACCGCTGCCATCACCGAGACCATCCATGCCACCATCGACGGCGATCTGCCCGAGCCGGACCACCAGGCGCATGCGGCAATCGTCGACGCCATTGCCGCGAGCGATCCCGAGCGCGCCGTTGCCGCCGTCCGAGCCTTCATGGCGCCGGTGCTTGCCCAACTTGAAAGACTGCTTTCGCAATGAACCAGAGTTTTCGTCAGCCTGATCCGAAGGCCGAGGTCGAGGGTCTGGAACTCATCGGTGCCGAGGCCGACAGCCTGCCCATGCCGCAGCCGCCTGAACTGCGCAGCCGTGCGGCGCGCATCGTGCTTGGCGCGAGCCTTGTGCTGATCGCCTTCAGTCTGCGGCCGCTGTTTTCGAGCCTGTCGGTGCTGTTGCCCGAGGTGATGCAGGCAACCGGGCTGTCGACAACGGGCGCCAGCCTGCTGACGACGCTGCCCGTCCTGTGCCTCGGCCTGTTCGCGCCCTTCGCGCCAAGGCTTGCGCAGCGCTATGGAGCCGAGCGCACTTTGCTCGGGGCGCTCGCCTTGCTGGTGCTGGGAACCGGCCTGCGCTGGTTCGGTACGGTTCCTCTGCTGTTTGTCGCGACTTTCCTGGCCGGCGGCGCCATTGCCATCGGCAATGTGCTGCTGCCGGGCCTGGTGAAGCGCGATTTCGCCGACAGGGCCGCCGTCATGACCGGGCTCTACACCATGGCGCTCTGCGCCGGCTCGGCCGCCGCCGCCGGCTTCACGCTGCCGATCGAGCATTTTGTCACCGGTTCATGGTCCGGAGCACTTGCTGCCTGGGCGGTGCCGACCCTGATTGTGTTGCTGATCTGGATTCCGCAGGCGCTGGGCAGCCGGCGGCAAGTGAGCCATCAAGGCTTTCGCGTCGTCGGGCTTTGGCGCGATCGCCTGGCCTGGCAGGTGACGCTGTTCATGGGGCTGCAGTCGGCGCTCGCCTATTGCATCTTCGGCTGGCTGGCGCCGATCCTGCGCGAGCGTGGCTTCGATGCGGCCACCGCTGGCGCCATGGTTTCGGTGTCAGTGATGGCGCAGGTCATCACCTGCCTCGCCGTGCCATCCTTTGCGATGCGGCTGAAGGACCAGCGCGGCATCAATGTGGCGCTCGTTGCCACGGCGGTGGTCGCGCTGCTCGGCATTCTCTTTGCGCCGACCTCGACGATGCTGTTCTGGGCGGTCCTGCAAGGCATCGGGCAAGGTGGCCTTATCGCGGCTGCCATGAGCTTGATCGTGCTGCGTTCGCCGGATTCGCATGTCGCCGCGCATCTTTCAGGCATGGCGCAAGGCGTCGGCTATGTGCTGGCGGCATTCGGTCCGCTGCTGGTGGGCCTGATCCGCGACTGGACCGGCAGTTTCTCGGGAACGGCGTTCCTGTTCGTCGCGCTCGGGCTTGGCGTAGCCATCATGGGGCTCGGTGCCGGCCGTGCGCTGCATGTCGGCGCGCGGACCGTGCGCGAGGGCGAGCAATAGCGTCCGCAATCCTGCACGAAATGTTGACTGCCACGCCCCGGGAATGCCTTGCCGTATGGCCTTGCGCGGATATGTATCGCGCATCAGTCGAACGGAGCGGGCGATGACGAAACACGACATTCAGATCAAGACCAGGGATGGTGTTGCCAATGCCGGGCTTTTCCACTCGGCAAACGCATCTCCTGCCAAGGCCGGCGTCATTCTCTATCAGGACGCCTTCGGTCCGCGGCCGGCGCTCGACGGTATGGCCGAGCGGCTCGCGAATGAAGGCTATGCGGTGCTGGTGCCCGACCTATTCTACCGCAATGCGCCCTACGGGCCGTTCGACGCCAAGACCGCCTTCGCCGAGGAAAAGACCAAAATCCCGCTGATGGCGCTGGTCACCGGCACGACACAGGAGATGACCATCAGCGACAGCGGTGCGTTCCTCGACGCGCTTGCTGCCGAGGGCATCACCGGGCCGATCGGCACCGTCGGCTATTGCATGGGTGGCGGCCGGGCGTTGAACGCCGCCGCTAACTATCCCGACAGGATAAGGGCGGCCGCAAGCTTCCATGGCGGCAATCTGGCCAGCGACGCCGCCGACAGCCCGCATCGCAAGGCAGCCTCCATCAAGGCGCGCGTCTATGTCGGCATGTCGGGTGTCGACAGAAGTTTCCCGCCGGAACAATCGATGCGATTGGAGGAAGCGTTGCGGGTTGCGGAAGTCGACCATGTCATCGAGAACTATGCCGGGATGGCGCATGGCTGGTGCGTGCCCGATCATAGCGTTTTCAACGCCGCGGGTGCCGAACGCCATTGGAAGCGGCTGACGACGTTGTTCGCCGAGACGCTGATCTAAGGCAGCGGTCGCGCCCCTGAGCAGGACGCTACGCGTCTTTGAACCAGAACGGCAGCCGATGCGGCAAAGAGTGAGCGATGCTTGCCCTTTCGACGGCGGCAGATGACTTTCACCTTGCCGCCGCCGGATCGGGCAGCACCTAGGCGTTTGCCTTGCGATAGGCTGCTACGACAAGCCAAATTGCGGAAAGCAGAAAGTAAAACGCGCCGAACCCGGCATAAGGGGCGATGTCCAGAATCGTCGGCGCAGCCGTGCCGAGGGATCGGCTGATCATGAAGCCGCCGGCGAGGGCCGACTGCTCACCACTGAGGATCATCGGCCATTGTGCGCCTTGGTAGCGCCAACGCTTTAGTCCCGTGTTCAGCTGCAGCAGGCCTGAGAGGATCGCCCAAACCCCAAACACGGCCAGAACGGCATACATGCTGTTGTTAACCGCCACGATGACGGCGAGCGCCGTTATCGTGCTGACCACGACATTCAAAGCCTGGGACGAGTTGGCCTTCAGGCCGCCATTTACCCTGGCGTCAACCAGATTGGCGAGAGCGTCCCATGCCGGGTAGATCACGAGCAGAAACGCGGTGGGACCGGGTTGCCCGTTGAACAGGATGGCGGCAGCAACCCAGGCGATAGAAAATATGGCGCGTGCGAAATAATAGGATCGTAGCCATCCGGACCGGGTGAAAGATTGGTTTTGCATTGGCAGATTCCTTGTTGCTGTCTACCTATTAGTAGGTAGACAAAACCCCTAAGTCAACCCAATGTCCGGAACACCTCCCTGTGAGAATCGGGAACGATGCAACCTTGACAGTTCGCCTACCAGAAGGTAGGCGGCGATATGAAATCAATGGCTTCGACTTCAGAAAAGATTCTCGATGTCGCGCAGTCTCTCATCGTCGCGGGAGGCTACAACGGGTTCAGCTATGCCGATATCTCGGCTGACATCGGCATCAGGAAGGCGAGTATCCACCATCATTTTCCGACGAAGGCCGAGCTGGTTTCGGTGCTGGTGGATCGTTACAGGCGGCAGGCCGAAGTGGGTTTGGAGTCTCTCCGGGGAGAACTCTCAAGCCCTGCTGAACAACTGCAGTCCTATCTGAACTATTGGCGGACATGCATTCGCGATGCCTCGCCGTCGTTCTGCGTCTGCGCGATGCTCGCCGGCGAGATGCAGATGCTGCCGGAAGAGGTGGCGTCACGCGTTCGTGCCCATTTCCAAAATCTCGCGGGATGGCTTACGTCGGTGCTGCGGGCTGGAATGGAACAGGACTTGTTCCGCTTGAACAACCGGCCGGAGGAGGAGGCCCAGATGCTGATGGCATCGGTTCACGGGGCAATGCTGTCCGCGAGGGCTTTCAGCGATCCCGGGCTGTTCACCATAATCGTCACCCCCCAGATCACCAGGCTGCTGGGACGGGATTGCTAGAAAACTATCGGGCCAAAGTGGTATCAGGCAGCGCAAGTGGCGCGCCCCAAATGAGTTGGTCGAGCGGGAACGAATAGCCTGATGCAATCCTATGATGTAGTGATCATCGGCGCGGGTGCCGCCGGAATGATGTGCGCCGTGGAGACGGCCAAGCGCGGCCGTTCGGTGCTGATCCTCGATCATGCGACGGCGCCTGGCGAGAAGATCCGCATCTCCGGCGGCGGCCGGTGCAATTTCACCAACATCCATGCCAGCCCGCAGAATTTTCTGTCGGGCAATCCGCATTTCTGCATTTCGGCGCTCAGTCGCTACACGCAGCGCGATTTCATCGCCCTCGTCGAACGCCAACGCATTGCCTATCACGAGAAGACGCTTGGGCAGCTGTTTTGCGACGGCTCGGCGCGCCAGATCATCGACATGCTGGTCTCGGAAATGCAGGGCAGGGGCGTGGAGCTGGCGCTCTCGGCCAGCGTTGAGGATGTCCGCAAAACCGTGGAGGGGTTTGCGCTCACCCTCTCCACAGGCTTGGTTACTTGCCAGTCGCTGGTGGTGGCCTGCGGCGGCAAGTCGATCCCCAAGATGGGGGCGACCGGTTTCGGCTATGAGCTTGCCGAACGGTTCGGCCTTGCCATTGTCGAAACGCGACCGGCGCTGGTGCCGCTGACCTTCGACGTAAACACGCTCGAACGGCTGGCGCCCCTGGCCGGCAACGTCGTCGACGCGGAAGTCGCCTGCGGCAAGACGCGGTTCTCCGAAGCGATGCTGTTCACGCATCGTGGCGTCAGCGGGCCATCTATCCTGCAGATCTCTTCCTATTGGCGCGAGGGCGATGAAATCCGCATCGCCATGCTGCCGGCAGTTGACGTGGCGGACCTCATTCGGGTGGCCAAGCGAAGCAATGGGCGGCAAGCGGCACAAACGGTGCTGGCAAATCATCTGCCGAAGCGGCTTGCGCAGTCGATCGCCGAGCGCACCGGGATCGACGGCAACCTTGCTGATCTTTCCGACGCCCAGATGAAAACCATAGCTGCCGCAGTCAATGACTGGCGCATCAAGCCTGCCGGCTCAGAGGGCTACCGCACCGCCGAAGTGACGCTGGGTGGGGTCGACACCAACGGGCTGGACCAGAAGACGATGCAGGCGAAATCCGTGCCGGGCCTGTTCTTCATCGGCGAAGTCGTCGATGTCACGGGTTGGCTGGGTGGCTATAATTTCCAGTGGGCATGGTCGTCGGGCTGGGTGGCAGGCCAGGCGGCCTAGACTTGCGTCTGTGGCTTCGCCCCGGCAGCCGCTTTCTTCTTCTTTTTGGCCTGATTGTAATCGATCGCTGCGCGGACGAGCTCTTTTAAAGCGCCCTCATTGAGCCTGTCGCCCTCGAACATGTCGATTGCCCGCCACACCTTGCCGCCAAAACCATTGTTGAACAGATTGTCGGGGTCCGGCAGGCTGGCGCCATGGGAAAAGGTCAGCTTCACCTTGTCCTTGTGGGCGTTGCCGACCACGATGTTGCCATCGAGGCACCATACCGGGCTGCCCATCCACTTCCACTCCTCGACGATGTCCGGGTCGGCTGCAAGGATGGTCTTGCGGATGCCGGCGAGCGTATCGCCGCGCCAATCGATGAGGCCGGCGATCATTTGGTCGATATGTTGCGAGGGGGTCATTGGGTGTCTCCTGTGTCTCGACCCGTTTCAACCGCCGCCGTTACCAGCGCGCCAGCTGGGTGATCTGAACGAGGTTGCCGCAGCTGTCGTTCAACTGGGCGATGGTCGAACCGGTCGCCTCGGTCGGCGGCTGGATAAACGCACCGCCCTTCGCCTTGATGCGCTCGTAGTCGCCCTTGACGTCGTCGGTGAAGAACATGACCGCGGGCTGGCCCTGCTTGAAGATGGCTTCCTGATAGGCCTTGGCGGCCGGGTTGTCGTTGAGCGCGAGTTGCAGCTCGGTTCCATCAGGCTCTTCAGCCGAGGCCACGGTCAGCCAGCGATAAGGCCCGTTGCTGAAATCGGCCTTTTTGGTGAAGCCCAGCACGTCGGTGTAGAAGCGCAGTGCGTTTTCCTGGTTGTCCACATACACGCTGGTCAGCTTGATCTTCATGGCTCTTTTTCCTCTGTCATAGTCGGTCATTACGGGATCCAGCCGGGCAGGGCCGCGGCCTGCTTGATCCATTCCACCATCCTCGCCTCATCGAACGGATCGTCTTCGCGGATGTCGATCCAGCGCACATCCTTGCTCTTGGCCGTGCCGCCAGGCGGAATCGGCCGCAACGACGTGCCGCTGAAGAAGGTCACTTTCAAATAGTGGGTGAAGACATGGAAACTCACGAACCAGCCTTGGCCCTCGACGCCGTAGAAGGGCGAGTTCCAGCGCACGGCCTTGCGCACGTCGGGCACGTTGTGTTCGATGAGCGCGTCGAGCCGCTCGCCGAGGCCACGCTTCCAGCCCGGCATTGCAGCGATGTAGGCCTGCACCGGAGCGTCGCCGTCGCCCTTGGCGATTTGCGGGTTGCCACCCGAGAGCAGGACCGGTGCCGCTTTGGTCGACTGACCCTGCGTCTTGGTCATTCTACCCACTCCTATCCGCCGGCACGCTGCGCGCCGCGGCCCCTGGCGGCATAGGGCAGCACGAACATGTACAGGCCGCTGAACAGCAGCAGGAAGAGCGGCAGGAGCGGCGAATAGACTACCCAGGCGGGAGGCTGGCCGAATGCCATGGTGGCGAAGTTGGCGACAACGGTCAGCGTAAACATAATCGACAGCCAGCGATGAATTTGCCGAACCCACTTGTTCCTGTCCAATAGCTCCTCCTGTCAAAACAGACCGAAGCGGACCCGTGATCCGCATGTCGGCGGGTTCAATCCATCCGCGCCAGGACCTGACCCAGATTTGTAAAGTACTGCCGCCACCCACTCGTCGCGCCCCGATACGCCTGCTCCTGATCCGGCCGGAAGCCGGACTGTTCCATACGCAACCGGGTGCCCGTGCTGGTCGGCATGAGGGTCCAGGTGACGACACTCTCGAGGCCATAGGCCTGCCACGTGTAGGACAGTGTCTTGTTCAGCTCGACGGCTGTTACCTGACAGTCGACAACAATGCTCACGTCGGTTTGCGTTTCCTTTCGCAGATTGAAACGGTGGTCCACAACTGGCTTGAAGTCGTTCTTCATCAGCCATTCCTCGATCAGATGCGGTTGGGTCAGCGCGCGCCAGATTTTTTCCGGCGGATAGGGGATCTCACGTTCGACGACGACGGAGCGCGTTTCGGTCGCAATGTTGGTCATTGGTCCATTCTTTTGAGCAAATTTTCGAGGTCGTCGAACCGGCTCTGCCAGAACGCATTCATCTGGTTCGTCCAGTCGGTCAGCGGGGAAAGTGCTGCGATCTGGGCGCTATAATGGGTCTGCCGTCCTTGATGGCGGTCGCGCACCAGCCCGGCCTGCCTGAGTACGCCGAGATGCTTCGACACCGCAGGTTGGGAGACCCCCGACTGAGCCGTCAGGGCGCCGACCGTCTGCTCGCCTTGTCGGCACAGGCGCTCGAAGATCGCACGACGCGTCGGATCGGAGAGCGTTCTGAAGAGGATATCGTGAGC
>NZ_RZQI01001221.1:0-1362 GCF_003998335.1 Mesorhizobium sp. M7A.F.Ca.CA.002.05.1.1
CACGTCCAGACAGATCTGCACTTCGTTGACGCCAAGCCCATAGGCGGAAATGACGCCGGACCGTTTCAGCTCTTCAAGTGCCTTGAGGCCGCCGTCCATCAGGTCGCGAAAGTGCAGCTTGGTCTTCTCGACACCATGGGTGTAGGCGCCGATGTCGTGGACAAACAGGATGTCTATCCTGTTTAGGCCAAGCCGCGCATAGCTGAATTCGACCGACCGCATGATGCCGTCATAGGAATAGTCGTAGTCGAGCGCGAAGGGCAGCGGATCGACATAGGAGTGATCGGGAACCTGATCGTCCGGCACCGGGCGGAACAGCCGGCCGACCTTGGTCGACAGCACATAGGAATCGCGCGGCTTGTAGCGCAGGAAGTCGCCGAAGCGGCGCTCCGACAGTCCGAAACCGTAGAAGGGTGCGGTGTCGAAATAGCGCAGGCCGGCATCCCAGGCGCCCTGCAGCGTCTCCATCGCCGCTTCGCGCGAACAGGCGCGGTAAAGGCCGCCAAGTGCAGCGCCGCCGAAGCTGACCTCGGTGACTTCCAGCGCTGTCTGGCCGATGCGGCGTCTTTCCATGCACAACCTCCCCGTTGCCCGCCGCTGACCGGCGCGCAGTCTACTTTACATCAGTAAAATCTAAAGTGTTGCGCCCAGATGCCAGGGCACGAACTCGTTGTCGCCGTAGCCGAAGTCCTCGCTCTTGGTCTTGCGGCCGGAAGCCGTCTCGACGATCAGTTCGAAGATCTCGCGACCCATGCCGGCGATGGTCTTTTCACCCGAGGCGATGACGCCGCAATTGACGTCCATGTCCTCTTCCATCTGGTGGTACATGGTGGAGTTGGTGGCGACCTTGATCGACGGCGTCGGGCGGCAGCCGAAGCATGAGCCGCGGCCGGTGGTGAAGACGATGACGTTGGCGCCGCCCGCCACCTGGCCGGTCGCCGAAACCGGGTCGTAGCCGGGCGTGTCCATGAACACGAGGCCGCTGCCAGTGACTTTTTCGGCGTAGCCGAAGACGCCGTTGAGGGGCGTCTGACCGCCCTTGGCGACCGCGCCGAGCGACTTCTCCAGGATGGTGGTGAGACCGCCGCGCTTGTTGCCGGGCGAGGGGTTGTTGTCGATCGAGGCGCCATGCTTGGCGACGTGGTCCTCCCACCATTTCACGAAACCGTCGAGCTTCTGCGCAATCTCAGGCGTTGCCGCGCGATAGGCAAGCAGATGTTCGGCGCCGTAGATCTCCGTGGTCTCGGAGAGGATGCCGATGCCGCCGACGCCAGCCAGGATATCGACAGCCGCGCCCAGCGCCGGATTGGCCGTGATGCCCGACATGCCGTCGGAGCCGCCGCATTGCAGGCCGACGACGAT
>NZ_RZQI01001222.1:0-1355 GCF_003998335.1 Mesorhizobium sp. M7A.F.Ca.CA.002.05.1.1
GGTGAGCTTCGACCGCCGGCCGCGCGCTTCGCTGCACGGCGACGTGGTGCTCGAAGTCAAGGATCTGTGGGCGCGCGACGATCGCCTGCTGCCGGCTCTTCGCGATGCCAGCTTCACCGTCCGCTCCGGCGAGGTGGTGGGGATCGCGGGTGTGGCCGGCAATGGACAGACGGAGCTGGCGGAAGTGCTTTCGGGCTTGCGACCGGCAAGCCATGGCGGGGCGTGGCTGAAGGGCCGGAATCTCACCGCGCTCTCCCCCGCCGCGCTCCGCCAGGCAGGCCTCGCCCATGTTCCAGGCGACCGCATGGTGCGCGGGGTCGATCGCAACGCTTCGATAGCAGCCAACACCCTGATGGGCCGCCAGCACCGCGCCCCATGGAGCCGCGCCGGCATGCTCAACTGGAATGCCATAAATCAAAACGCCGAAACGCTGATCAAGAGCTTCGATATTCGCGCGCGCGGAGCCGGTGATGCGGTCAAGCGGCTTTCGGGGGGAAACATCCAGAAGGTCGTTCTGGCGCGCGAATTCACCAACGGCGCCGATTTCCTGCTGATCGACCAGCCGACGCGCGGCGTCGACATCGGCGCCCAGGAGGCCATTCATGACGAGATCATGCGCCAGCGCGCCGCCGGCCGCGCAATCCTGCTGATTTCCGTGCAGCTCGACGAACTGGCCGCCCTTGCCGACCGCATCCTGGTGATGTTCAACGGGCGGATCATGGGCGAGGTCGCCGGCGACGAGGCCGACGAGGAGCGCATCGGCATGATGATGGCAGGCGTGGCCGTGCCGGAATTCGCCGCGGAGACCGCATCATGACAGACCATTTGCGTGCCGTTTCCGGCCAGGTGATCGCCATCGGCGTGGCGCTGCTGATGGGCGCGATCATCATCCTCATGGTCGGCGAAAGCCCGGTGCGTGTGTTCATGACGCTGTTGCGCGGCGCCTTCGGCGATCAGGAGAAGATCGCCGGGACCTTGCTGCAGACGACGCCGATCCTGATCTGCGGTGTCGCCGCCTGCATCGGCCTGCGCGGCGGCATGTTCAACGTCGGCATAGAGGGCCAGCTGTTCCTCGGCGGCTTCGCCGCCGCGTGGGTCGGCTTTGCCATGCCCCTGCCCGCGGGCATTCACACGCTGGCCGCGCTGGCGCTGGCGGTCGTGGCAGGCGCGGCCTGGGTCGCCATCCCCGCCTACTTCCGCGCCCGCTACAACACCAACGAAGTCGTCTCGACGATCCTGTCGAACTACGTGGCGGTGCTGCTCACGTCCTACTTCACCATCTTCCTGTTCAAGCGGCCGGGTGGCTGGTCGGAGACGCCGCCGATCCTGGCGACATAGACGAGCGGCGTGAAGCC
>NZ_RZQI01001223.1:0-1354 GCF_003998335.1 Mesorhizobium sp. M7A.F.Ca.CA.002.05.1.1
GTGCCAGCAGGCTCGATCCCGCTTCAGGCACAAGGCCCAGGTCGACGAAAGGCGTCCTGAACACGGTGCGTGGCGTGGCGAAAGTCAGGTCGCAATGCAGGTTGAGCGTCGTGCCGATGCCGACCGCGATGCCGTCGACGCCGGAGACCATGGGTTTTTCGACCTTGGCCAGCGCCATCAGGAAATCCCAGACTTCGGTGCCGCCGTCGCCGCCGGTGGCGACGACCATGAAGTCGGCAAGGTCGTTGCCGGAGGAGAAGGCGCCGGGCACGCCGAGAAAGACATGGACGCGGATGGCCGGGTCGGCGTCGCCCTCGGCCAGGGTTTTTGACATTTTCGCATACATGGAGCGCGTCAGCGCGTTCTTCTTGTCCGGCCGATTCATGCGGATGATCTGGATGGCGCCCTGGCGCTCGACGAGGATATGGTCTGTCACGGTGTTTTCCTTGTGAAACGTCAGGCAGAGACGAGCGTCTTGCCGGCAGCGGCGAGGCTTTCGGCGCCATCAATGACGCGCGCCCTCAAGGCGCTGACCTCGCCGAGCAGGTTTTCGGCAAAGAAACGGCAAAGCGCTATGCGGTTGTGATCGGCAAGAGCACCGCGCGCCAGATAGGCGCCGCCGGCGGCAAGCGAGATCAGCCTGAGATAGGGCGTGGCGCCTGCCAGCGCCTCTTCCGATCGGCCATCGGCCGTCAGTTTTTGCAGGAAGCGGGTCGCTTCGCTGAGATCGCCAAGTGCCGCGTCGAGAGCGGCGGCGGTGCGGCCGAAACCCTGCATGTTCGAGGTCCGCACCGCTGCGGCCATATCAGCCAGTTCGGCGATGTAACCATGCACATGGTCGCCACCGCCGAGCGGCAGCTTGCGCATCACCAGATCGATCGCCTGGATACCGTTGGTGCCCTCGTAAATCGGGGCGATGCGCGCATCGCGATAGAAGGCGGCCGCTCCCGTCTCCTCGATGAAGCCCATGCCGCCATGAACCTGGAGGCCGAGCGAGGCAACCTCGACGCCGATATCGGTCGAGAACGCCTTGGCCAGCGGCGTCAGCAGATTGGCGCGATCGCGCCAGTATGCCGCCTCGTCACCGGCGGAGACACGGGCCATGTCGATGGCGTGGGCACAGGAATAGCTGATGGCGCGTGCGGTCTGGGTCAGCGCCTTCATGGTCAACAGGTTACGCTGGACATCGGGGTGATGGACGATAGGCGCCATACCCGTGCCAGTGTAGCTCGCGGCCTTGCCCTGCCGGCGCTCATTGGCATAGGCGATCGCCTTCTGCGTTGCGGCTTCCGCGACCGCCACCCCCTGCATGCCGACACAAAGCCGCGCATTGTTCATCATGGTGAACATGCAG
>NZ_RZQI01001224.1:0-1353 GCF_003998335.1 Mesorhizobium sp. M7A.F.Ca.CA.002.05.1.1
CAGCTAAGGTATAAATTTGTGCATGGTGCTGATTTGCGCCAGTGACCCGCCGAACAGGCGGGTTTTTCGTTTGATGCTCCGTCAGCCTATGCGCCGGCGAAGGTTCCGAAATGGTCCAGTCCTTGCCTTGTTGACTGGTCCGTCTTCTTATCCCGAACAAAATTTTTTCTTTGCGTACGGATGTTATTCACACTCCGCGCCATGTGCGTTACGTTGGATCCGGGTCGGGCTAAGGGGGATTTCAGGCGGCGGACAAGCGGCTGAGGCCAGGCAATGAAAAATACGGACGATGCTCGGGAAAGCGGCGTTTCCCGGGGCGTCAATCGAGAACGGACAGCTCGATTTGTCCTGGACATAATTCCTGAAAGCGCCGGGCCCAGGAGGGCCACCGCGCGGGGGAGTGTCATACCCTCCGTCCGCGATCCCGTCTCGCAGACATTCATCGTTCGCCGTCCGGCCGGAACGATCCGATGAATGGCGATGCCGGCCGGCTTCGATCAATCACGAATTGTTTTTCGGGGGAACGAGGAGGAAGGCCTCCGGTTGAACCTCATCTGGGACGTGTCAGGAGGCCGAAAAATGCCGGGTGATGATGGTTTCCCCGGACCGGCTTCCGGAACCAATCTGCGACGGCCGACGCTCAACGCGAAAGGCGGGCTTTCGGTCCGCAGCACACGCCGCGTGCAGGAATTTCTGGACAAGAACTTTACCCGCAAGCTGGCGCTTGCCGAAATGGCCGCTGTTTGCGAGCTTTCGCCGTACCACTTCATGCGGGCTTTCTCGAGGACGTTCGGGGTGCCGCCGCACCAGTATGTCCTCGAGCTGCGGCTGGATTTGGCTGAAAGACTGCTTGCCGACAGCCGCATGACGATCGCCGACATCGCGCATTCCTGCGGATTTTCAAGCCAGAGCCATTTTACCACCGTGATGAAGAAATACCGCCAGGTGACGCCGCTGCAGCTGCGGGTGGGCAAGCTTAACGCCAAGGTTAGATGAGGTGGCGCTTAGGTCGTTGCTTTATTTCTTGGTTTTAAAGCATTGGCTAAGGTAACAAGCCGTTAACCTCTGCAGGTTTGCTCCGATCTTTTCTCACAAGGCAGCAATTTCGTGAAATACCGCGGGCAGGAATCATGTCTTCCTGCGGTGGAACGGAATTGTCAGACATTTCGTGCCGGCCAGCGGAGAGGGAACCATGACCGACAACCAGATTTCGAACGGCTCGCTTCTTGTTCAGCGTCGCGCGGCGCATTTCGCCGGGCACTGGATCGCGGGGGCCGATGTCAGTTCCCGCTCGGTTCGCCGCCGCCTGATGGCTGTGCTACGGATGGCGCATCGTGCGCTCGGCATGGGGCG
>NZ_RZQI01001225.1:0-1350 GCF_003998335.1 Mesorhizobium sp. M7A.F.Ca.CA.002.05.1.1
GCGCCGCGCGCTTCACCGCTGCTGCCCGAGAAGGGATCGCTGCGGCAGGCGTCGAGCATGATCAGGCCGACCTTGGCCGTGGCGGCCACGCTGTCGCGCACCTCTTCCAGCGGCAGGCTGGTCTTCTCCAGCGCATCGAGCGAGGAGGCGTCGGCATCGATCGGGAGCAGCCGGTTGTCGCCCGAGATTTCCACGCCGTGGCCGGAGAAGTAGACCAGCGCCACGTCGGCGCCTTTGGCATCCAGGCGAAAATCGTCGAGCGCGCGGCGCATTCGCCGCAGGTCGCGATTGGTTTCGAGGATGACCTCGAAGCCGAGCTTCTTCAGCGCCGCTGCCATCGCCTCGCCGTCATGGACCGGATTGGCGAGCGGCCGAACCAGGCGGTAGCCGTCCTCGGCTATGATCAAAGCCACGCGTCGCTCAGCCACCGCGGCGGCGGTGCTCATGAGCATCAGCAGCAAGGCAAAAAGCAAGCGCAAGTCGAACCGCCCCCCGGCTTGTCCATTTGCGCGAACATTCCACCTCTTTATCGCATGAGCAAGCAAGGCTTTTGGTGAAAAGCCGCCACTTTCAAGCGCCCCGCAGCGGCTTCAGCGCCTCGCTCCAGCGCAACAGCTCGTCGAGCATGGTTTTGGCTCCGCCCTGCACCTGTTCGCTGGCGTTGAAAGCGCCGTTCTCATCGAGCAGTTTCTGGTACATCGGCAGCGCGACGCCTTCCGAGATCGGCATGACGCCGACCGATGTCAGCAACGGCTTCAGCGCTTGCGCCGCGCGCAGGCCGCCGGAGACGCCGCCATAGCTGAAAATGGCTGCAGGCTTGTACTTCCATTCACGCGAGAGATAATCGACCGCGTTGACGATCGCCGGCGCCACGAAATAATTGTATTCCGGCGCCACGAAGACGAAGGCGTCGGCGGCATCGATCGCTTTCGACCAGGCCTTGGTATGGTCGTTCTTGTAATTGCCGAGCCTTGGATGGTGCGGTTCGTCCAGCACCGGAAGCTTGAACGTATCGATGTCGGTCAGTACCGGCTCGAATTTTCCATGCTCGCGCGCGAACGTCTCCAGCCACTCGGCAAAAACCGGTCCGGCGCGGCCTGGCCGCGTGCTGCCGATGATGATGTTCAACTGGTGCTTCAAGGCGGGCTCCTAGGTCTGGCGGTATCTGTTGGTGACCTACGGCAGGACACGGCCGCGGACAAGGCGGCACCGCCATGGAGGCGGTCACAATCGGCTGAACGGATCGCCTGCTGTGACGCCTCGGGCTGTATATTTGCGCCTGCCGTTCGGTCACATGGACGCCCGCATTGCCAGCCATTACATTGGGGTATCAGCGGAGCAGCCCATGGA
>NZ_RZQI01001226.1:0-1348 GCF_003998335.1 Mesorhizobium sp. M7A.F.Ca.CA.002.05.1.1
GACGACGAAGAAATAGCCCTGGTCCTCGACCGGAAGGAAGGTCGAGGGCAGGCGCTGCCAGACGAAGTAGGTGGCGACCAGGCCGGCCGCGAACAGGCCGAGCATGATCCAGCGCAAGCGGATGAGAATGCGTACGCCATTGGCGTAGGCGTGCGATAGCCTGTCGAAGCCGGTGTTGAACCAGCGGAACGGGGCGAACTGCGTCTCGCCGCGATGCCGCAGGAAGGCCGCGCTGAGCGCGGGACTGAGCGTCAACGAGTTGAAGGCCGAGATGCCGACGGAAATCGCCACCGTCAGCGCGAACTGGTTGTAGAGCTTGCCGGAGACGCCGGGAATGAAGGCGACCGGCACGAACACCGCCATCAGCACCGCGGTGGTGGCGATGATCGGTCCGGTGACCTCGCGCATTGCGGCCTTGGTCGCCGCAAGCGGCTTGAGTCCGGCCTCCAGCTGTCGTTCGACATTCTCAACCACGACGATGGCGTCGTCGACGACGAGGCCGATCGCCAGCACCATGCCGAGCAGGGAGAGCATGTTGAGCGAGAAGCCGAGCATCTCCATGACGACCAGCGTCGCCACCAGCGACACCGGAATGGCGATGGTCGGGATGATCGTCGTGCGCCAGCTTTGCAGGAAGAGGAACACCACGGCGACGACCAGCACCAGCGCTTCGCCGAGCGTGATCAGCACGTCATGCATCGACGCCGAGACGAAGCGCGTCGTGTCGTAGTGCATTGCATAGGACACGCCCTTCGGGAAGCGGCCCGACAGCTCCTGCATCTTGTCCTTGACGCGCTGCTGCAGATCGAGCGCGTTGGAGCCGGGCATCTGGTAGACGGCGAGCACCACGGTCGGGTCCTTGCCGAAGAAGGCCGACGACGAATATTGCAGTGCGCCGAGCTCGATGCGGGCGACGTCGCGCAGCCTGACCAGCGAGCCGGTGTCGGTGTTGGCGCGCACGACGATGTCGCCGAATTCCTTTGGATCGCTCAACCGGCCGACGGCGTTGACCTGCATCTCGAAGGCGGTGCCGGCGGGTGCCGGCGATTGGCCGATCTTGCCGGCCGCCACCTGGACATTCTGCTCGGCGATGGCGTTCTGCACATCGACCGCGGTGATGCCGAGATTGGCGAGCTTGTCGGGATCGAGCCAGACGCGCATCGAATAGCGCCGCTCGCCGAAGATCTGCACATCGCCGACGCCGGGCAGGCGCTTCAGCGGATCGACCACCTGCAGATAGGCAAGGTTGCTCAGCGCCACCGGATCGACCGAACTGTCGGGCGAAGTCAGGTTGACGATGAGGACGAAGTTCGGGTTCTGCTTCTTGATCGTCACGCCGCCCTGGTTG
>NZ_RZQI01001227.1:0-1339 GCF_003998335.1 Mesorhizobium sp. M7A.F.Ca.CA.002.05.1.1
GCTCATGATCATGTCCTTTCGCGCACGTATGGCGCACGGCCACATTTGTGCAGCGCAACATAAATAGGCGCGTTTCAGCGCCGATCCCATGGGTGTCGCCGCATAGGCGCCATGCGCCCCATGCAACGCTGGCGCGGGCCGCCTCGATGGCGGCGTTGCCCGACCAGCACAGCGGGCTTGAAACACAGGCCGTCATCGTCTATATCAGCCTCAAATTCTTGGTCGGTATGACGAAGAGTGGGTCCACCCGGTCCCGCTCTTTTTTATTACCTGCCGATAACTTGGTAGAGAACGACAGGGCTTCAATGACTGCAACGGCAAGCGAGGGCGACGATCGCATCATCCGCGAAAGCGGCATCGATGCGCGCATCGCGCTGATCGTCCAGCCGGTTCTGCGCGGCATCGGCTTCCGCCTCGTGCGGGTGCATCTGTCGGGCCAGAACGGGCTGACGCTGCAGATCATGGCCGAACGCGAGGACGGCACCATGACCGTCGAAGATTGCGAAGAGGTCAGCCGCGCTGTGTCGCCGGCGCTCGACGTCGATGATCCGATCGAAAAGGCCTATCACCTCGAAGTCTCGTCGCCCGGCATCGACCGGCCACTGGTCCGTAAATCGGATTTCACGACCTGGACGGGTCATCTGGTGAAGATGGAAACATCGATGGTCGTCGCCGACCGCAAGCGCTTCAAGGGCAAGATCGCCGAAGCCGGCGAAGACGATGTGCTGATCGAGCGCGACAAGGCAGCCTATGGCGAGGAGCCGACGGTGCGTGTCCCCTACGATGCGATTGCCGACGTGCGCCTGATCCTGACCGACGATCTCATCCGCGATGCCCTGTCGAAGGACAACAGGGCGCGCAAGGAAGCCAAGAAGCGCCGCGGCGAACCGGACGATGACGAGTCGGGTGCGGAAGCGGACGCCACGGAAGACCACGAACAGGAACTATGATTGAGCTGCCGGGCGCAAAGGCCCGGCAAACAAGCTCCGGAGAAAAACGATGGTTGTAAGCGCCAACAGACTTGAATTGCTGCAGATCGCCGACGCGGTCGCGCGTGAAAAGTCGATCGACAAGTCGATCGTCATCGCCGCCATGGCCGATGCGATCCAGAAGGCGGCGCGCTCGCGTTACGGTCAGGAGACCAACATCCGCGCCGACATCAACCCGAACACCGGTGAGATGAAGCTGCAGCGGCTGATGGAAGTGGTCGAGAAGGTCGATGACTACGCCACGCAGATCGCCATTTCCTCGGCTCGCGAGCGCAATCCCGACGCCCAGCTCGGCGACTTCATCGCCGAACAGCTGCCGCCCATGGATTTCGGCCGCATCGCTGCCCAGT
>NZ_RZQI01001228.1:0-1338 GCF_003998335.1 Mesorhizobium sp. M7A.F.Ca.CA.002.05.1.1
CTTATCGATTGGTAACTTTTGCAAGGGCTTGCTGATTTGCGTAGCTGGGCATCTCACCGAGCCTTATCAGCGCAATGTCGCCCTGGATTTCCACACTACCGGGGGCTGGCCATACCGGCATCGCCGAAAGACGAACAATCGTCTGGTCAACCTGATCTGGGGTAGCACCGTTCAAATTGGAGTAGCCGAGCAATTTCATGTAATAAGCGATGCGCCAACCGTTGCCACCGTCCCATTCGAAGAACGAGTGGCCGACTGTCGAGCCGGGCTGCTTGGGATAGTTGGTCACAAATGGCTGGGCGCCAAACACGCTCAGAGCATAGCTGCGCTTTACATCAAAACCGCGCGCGGCCGACAGCCTGTCGAAGATGGCGCCCGCCATGAGTGTATCATGCTTGTCGACCAGATAGTTAGACGCCTGACGATAGTTCTGGGCCACCAGAATTTGGAAAATTGCCACGGCCATCAAGATGGTTGAGGCTACGCGGGTTCTCGATTCTCTGCTCGTCACCGCGACATAGGCAAACATCCAAACTGCAATCGGAACCCCGACGAGGCTCCTGACAGGCATGCTGCCCGCAGCGAGGAGGTGAAAGCCGAAGGGAATAAGCAATGAAGCGAAGGCAATTGCCGTCAACAGCAATTTCGAGCGGGGCAATTCCTTCAATAGCGCCCAACCGCCAAGGATCAACAAGAGCGGAATTGCCCACAACGCGACGTCATATGTGCGCCGGTCCAGACCATAGATCCCGCCTATCGCTCCAAGCACACGCCCAATAACTGTGGCCGGATGTTGAAGCAAAAAGCCAGGCTGGGAAAGCGAGTCGAAATACTCGTTTCTAGCGGGGGTGAACGATCTGAAAATGGCATCGCCGACGACATAGAACAATATGGCACCAGCCAGCAGAATACCGGTCCGAAGCAGGTCTTTTGGCAGCGATTCGCTCCTTCCTGCCCGTGCTTGCAGAATTGAGATCGCGATGCCCAGGACCAGAATTGCCGGTGCGAAACTCTGGTAGATCGAGATGGCGAAGGCGCCGACTCCCACAGCTCCGAGAAAGCGAGGGCTGAGTGGGGAAACCTCCTCCTTGCGGATCAGCCAAAGCGCTAGAGCGGTCGCGAACAGGCCGACGCCGATAGCGGCAATGTTTGAATAAAATTCGACGATAAAAAACCAGGTCGGGAAAGCACAGAAAATCGCAAAACATGCGTACTCAGCGATGGAGAGCTCTTGCTTGTTAATGACATCCATGACGAGGAGGTAGGCGGCCACGCAACCGGCGCCAAAGACAGCTGGAGCCAAGAAAGGCATTACCGGATGAGGAATAAGGAACCTCT
>NZ_RZQI01001229.1:0-1337 GCF_003998335.1 Mesorhizobium sp. M7A.F.Ca.CA.002.05.1.1
GCCGTCAGCACGAACAGGGTGACGTTCAGCGAAACAGTCTTGCGCCATGCATCGAAAACCGCGTCCTGTGGCACCAGGGCCGCCGATGCACCCTTTCCGCCATTCGCCAGGCTGACCGCCGCGTACCAATCCCGTCCGTCGATGTTGACGTCCATGACGCCGGCACGATCGCCGAACATGAACAAGGGCTGGCCGCCCTCGACGAGGCCGTCGAGCGAATGGCCCTGCCATGGCATCGAGCGCGGCGTCACCGCGACGATCTTGAAAGCGCTGTCGGTGATGACAAGCACATGGCTGCGGCCCATCGCGCCCTGACGGCTGGTGGTCTCCAGCAGATCCTGTATGGCGCCGGGCACCGTTTCCGAGGTTGTGGCGAGCGAACTGGCCAGCTGGCCCGCCGCCAGCGTCAGGATCGCCTTGGCATTGCGCTCGACATCGTCGCGCTCGTTCATCAGCGACAGCACACGCAGCGCCGCGATGACGATCAGGAAGGTGATGATGAGGACAGGTATTGATCGGCGCAGCAGCGGCTCGGCGGCCAGAAGCCGCCGGTAGGCCGGTTCGGCGATGAGCCGCGTATTCCCGGCAAGACCGTCGCCGCGCGTCTCGCGATGCGCAAAAACCGTCCCTCCGGGCGCGCCCCACGCGTCCGCCTTCGCCATAAATGGCACTCCCCGAATTTGCCTATGCTGCTTGGTGATCCGGCAAACGCCGCACATCCGAATCGTCAGTAAAGAATCAAAGGTGATTCGCCTTGTCCAGTAGTCCGGCGAAAAAAGATTAAAAATCGACTAAAATAATGCCGAAACGGTCCAATGCCGCTTGTGCGCCTGACCGTCTCTGAGGATTGACAAATTGTAGTTTATAAACTACATGATCCTCATGATCGACCTGAAGCAGACGGAAACGTTCCGAAAGTGGTGGACGCGGCTAAGGGATGAGCGCGCTCGGGGTGCGATCTTTGCTCGGCTCGACCGCCTTGCCTATGGGCATCCGGGAGATGTCGAGCCCGTGGGGGAAGGGATAAGCGAGTTGCGTATCCACTACGGCCCGGGCTACCGCGTCTATTTTCAGAAGCGGGGGACCACGATCATCGTCCTTCTGTGCGGCGGCGACAAAGGCACCCAAAAGAAGGACATCACGACGGCGAAACGTCTGGCAAAGGAATGGAGCGAATGAAATGGCTGAGAAACTGACAACCTTTGATCCGGCTGAAGGCCTGACCTCTGATGAGGCCATTGCGGCATTCATGGCGGAAGCATTTGCTTCCGAAGATTCCGGCTATATCGCGCACGCGCTGGGTGTCGTAGCCCGCGCCAAGGGCATGGCCCAAATAG
>NZ_RZQI01001230.1:0-1337 GCF_003998335.1 Mesorhizobium sp. M7A.F.Ca.CA.002.05.1.1
ATCATCGGCCCCAACGGCGCCGGCAAGACGACGATGATGGACATCGTCACCGGCAAGACGCGGCCCGACGAAGGCGACGTGTTCTTCGACGGCCAGGTCGATCTGACCAAGCATGACGAGGCCGAAATCGCCATGATGGGCATCGGCCGCAAGTTTCAGAAGCCGACCGTGTTCGAAAGCCACACGATCGAGGAAAACCTGATGTTGGCGCTGAAGGGACCGCGCTCGATCTTCCCGGCGCTGTTCCATCGCCGCTCGACCGCCGAGACGCGGCAGATCGATGACATTCTCGGCATCATCCGGCTTGGCGACAAGCGTGACGAATTGGCGGCCAATCTGAGCCATGGACAAAAGCAGTGGCTCGAGATCGGCATGCTCCTGGCGCAGGACCCGAAACTGCTTCTGGTCGACGAACCGGTCGCCGGCATGACCGATGCCGAGACCGAGGAGACCGCGCGGCTGCTCAAGGATATCGCCCGCGACCATTCGGTCATCGTCGTCGAGCATGACATGCATTTCGTGCGCGAGCTCGGCGTCAAGGTCACCTGCCTGCATGAGGGCTCGGTGCTCTCGGAAGGCACACTCGATTTCGTGTCGGCCGACGAGCGTGTCGTCGAAGTCTATCTGGGGAGATGAGCATGGTCTGGCGGGTGCAGTTCCATCATTTTGATCTGTCGTTTCTGCGGTTCTGGAAAAGGCGCTGACATGCTCGAAGTTTCCAATGCCACGCTGCACTACGGCGCCGCCCAGGCGCTGCGCGGCGTGTCGCTGAAGGCGGGCGCCGGCAAGATCACCTGCGTGCTCGGCCGCAACGGCGTCGGCAAGACCAGTTTGATGAGATCGATCGTCGGCCACCACCGGCTGACGAGCGGAAGCGTTGCCTTCGAGGGGAAGGCGCTCGACCGGAGCGCGGCGTATGACCGCGCCCGGTCGGGCATCGCATTCGTACCGCAGGGCAGGGAGGTCTTTCCGCTGCTCACCGTGCGGGAGAACCTGGAATCAGGCTTCGCGCCGCTGAAACGGGCCGACCGCAACATTCCGGCGCATGTCTTCGAATTGTTCCCGGTGCTGAAGCAGATGCTCGGCCGCCGCGGCGGTGATCTTTCCGGCGGCCAGCAGCAGCAGCTCGCCATCGGACGGGCGCTGGTGATGCGGCCGAAACTGCTGGTGCTCGACGAGCCGACCGAGGGCATCCAGCCGTCGATCATCAAGGACATCGGCCGCGCCATCCGCTACCTGCGTGACCAGGCCGGCATCGCCGTGCTTCTGGTCGAACAATATCTCGATTTCTGTCGCGAGTTGGCCGACGAGGTCAACATCATGGACCGTGGCGTGAT
>NZ_RZQI01000122.1:0-10426 GCF_003998335.1 Mesorhizobium sp. M7A.F.Ca.CA.002.05.1.1
GAGATCGCCAAGTCCGGCGGCACGCCGCTGGCGGTCGAACGCGACGGCCGCCTGCTCGGCGTCATCCACCTCAAGGACATTGTCAAGGGCGGTATCCGGGAGCGCTTCACCGAACTGCGCCGCATGGGCATCCGCACGGTGATGATCACCGGCGACAATCCGATGACGGCAGCAGCCATCGCCGCGGAAGCCGGCGTCGACGACTTCCTCGCGCAGGCCACACCGGAGGACAAGCTGAAGCTGATCCGCGACGAACAGGCCAAGGGCAAGCTGGTGGCCATGTGCGGCGACGGCACCAACGATGCACCCGCCCTTGCACAAGCCGATGTCGGCGTCGCCATGAACACCGGCACGGTTGCCGCCCGCGAGGCCGGCAACATGATCGATCTCGACAGCGATCCGACCAAGCTCATCGAGATCGTCGAGATCGGCAAGGCGCTCTTGATGACGCGGGGTTCGCTGACGACCTTCTCGATCGCCAACGACGTGGCCAAGTATTTCGCCATCATTCCGGCGATGTTCGCCGTCTTCTACGTCGCACCGGGACAGACGACCGGCCCGCTGCAGGCACTCAACGTCATGCATCTGGCGACGCCGCAAAGCGCCATCCTGTCGGCCATCATCTTCAACGCACTGATCATCATCGCGCTGATCCCGCTGTCGCTGAAGGGCGTCAAATATCGCGCCATTGGCGCCGGGGCGCTGCTCAGCCGCAATCTGCTTGTCTACGGCCTCGGCGGCCTCATCGTGCCGTTCGTCGGCATCAAGGCGATCGACATGATCGTCACCGCGCTTGGCCTCGCTTAACTCTTTGTTTTAACGCAATTCCGGACGGAAACCCTGGAATTGCTTTGAGGAACATCTCCATGCTCACCCAGATAAGACCCGCGATCATCATGATCGTCTTCTTCACGGTCCTGACCGGCCTGATCTATCCCTTGGGCATGACCGGCATCGCCCAGGCGATCTTCCCGCGCCAGGCCAATGGCAGCCTGATCGAGAAGGATGGCAAGGTCATCGGCTCCGAGCTGATCGGCCAGGGCTTTGCCAGCGACAAGTATTTCCATGGCCGCCCCTCGGCCGCCGGCGACGGCTACAACGCCGCCGCCTCGAGCGGCAGCAATCTCGGCCCGACCAATCCCAAGCTGATCGACCGCATCAAGGGCGACGCGGAAAGATTGAAGGCGCAGAATCCGAACCAGCCCGTCCCGATGGACCTGGTGACGACGTCCGGCAGTGGCCTCGATCCCGATATCAGTCCCGAAGCAGCCTACTTCCAGGCCGCCAGGGTGGCCAAGGCCAGGGGGATCGATGAAGCCAAGGTCAAGGCGCTTGTCGATGCCCAAGTCGAGGGCAGGGAGCTTGGCTTCATGGGCGAACCGGTGGTCAATGTGCTCGGTCTCAACCTTGCGCTGGACGCCGCGAAACAGTGAATGGTGCGGGCCGGGGATCGACAGTATCCCCGGCGCCATCCATGATCGATCCCGATGCCGGACGACAGAAGCAACGACGCTAGACCTTCTCCCGACGCACTGCTTGACCATGCCGAGCGGGAAGGTCGCGGCCGGCTGCGGATATTCCTGGGTGCCGCTCCCGGCGTAGGCAAGACCTACGAGATGCTGATGTCGGGCCGCGCCAGGCTGACCGACGGCGTGGATGTGGTGATCGGTGTCGTCGAGACGCATGGGCGCAAGGAGACACTGGCCCTGGTCGAGGGCTATGAGGTCATTCCCCGCCGCAAGGTCGACTACAAGGGGCGCATCCTCGACGAGATGGATATCGACGCCATCCTCGCCCGGCGCCCGGCGCTGGTTCTCGTCGACGAACTCGCCCACACCAATGCGCCTGGCAGCCGGCACCCCAAGCGCTATCTCGATGTCCAGGAAATCCTGACGCACGGTATCGACGTCTACACGACGCTCAACATCCAGCATGTCGAAAGCCTGAACGACGTCGTCGCCCAGATCACCAAGGTCAGGGTTCGCGAGACGGTCCCCGATTCCATCATCGACCAGGCCGACGATGTCGAGATCATCGATCTCACCCCCGACGACCTGATCAAGCGGCTCGAGGAAGGCAAGGTCTATTTCCCCAACACCGCGCAGCGCGCGATCGAGAACTATTTCTCGCCGGGCAATCTGACGGCGCTCAGGGAGCTGGCGCTGCGCCGCACCGCGCAGCGCGTCGACGACCAGTTGCTGATCCATATGCAGGCCCACGCCATTCCCGGACCGTGGGCCGCGGGGGAAAGGGTTCTCGTCTGCGTCGACGCGCGTCCGGGCGGGGCGGCGCGTATTCGCTATGCGCGCAGGCTGGCCGACCGGCTCCGTGCCCCGTGGACGGCGCTGCATGTCGACAGCCCTCGCTCGGCCAGCATGCCCGAAGCGGACAAGGATCGGCTCGCTACGAACCTGCGGCTTGCCGAACAGCTCGGCGCCGAGGTGACCACCATTCCCGGTCAGAACATCGCGCAGGACATTGTTCGCCATGCGACGGCGAACAATTTCACCCATATCGTGGTCGGCAGGCCGACCCGGTCGCGCTGGCGGGAATTGATCGAAGGTTCGCTCACCTACGATCTCATCCGCAATGCCGGCGACATCAGCGTCCATGTCATTTCAGGAACCGAACGCAATGCCGAGGTGACGTCGAGGAGTGTCAAGGCGGCGGACGAGCAGTGGCAGTTCGAGATCTGGCCCTATCTCAAGGCCACGGCCTTTGTCATCGGTTCGCTCGCCTTCGCCGTCGTTCTCGACCAGTTTCTCGACGTTCGCAACCTGGCGATCATTCTTCTCATCGGCGTACTGGCATCGGCGGTAACGGGCGGTCTGTGGCCGGCTCTGTACGCTTGTTTCGCCAGCGCCCTTGCTTTCAATTATTTCTTCCTGGAGCCTCGCTATACGCTGACGATCCGGGATCCGGAGAGCATCGTCGCGCTCGGCGTCTTTCTCGTCGTTGCGGTCATCGCCAGCAATCTGACGGCGCGCGTGCAGCGCCAGGCGGTCGCCGCCCGCTCGCGGGCGCGGGCCACGGAAGACATCTACCTCTTTTCAAAGAAGCTCGCCGGCGCCGGCACGCTCGACGACGTCCTTTGGGCTACTGCCTTCCAGATCGCCTCGATGCTGAAGCTGCGGGTGGTGCTGCTTTTGCCGGAGGACGGGACCATCACCGTCAAGGCCGGCTATCCGCCCGACGACACGCTGGCCGAGGCCGACATCGCCGCCGCCCGCTGGGCCTGGGAGCACAATCGTGCCGCGGGTCGCGGCGCCGACACGCTTCCGGGCGCCAGGCGCCTCTATTTGCCCTTGCGCACGGGGCGCACGGCCATCGGGGTCGTCGGCCTCGACAACGACAAGCAGGGTCCGCTGCTGACGCCCGAGCAGCAGCGGCTGCTTGACGCACTGGCCGACCAGGCGGCGGTCGCCATCGAGCGTATTCAGTTGGTTGCCGACGTCGACCGCGCCAAGCTCGCCGCTGAGGCGGACAGGCTGCGCTCGGCGCTGCTCACCTCCATTTCCCATGATCTGAAAACGCCGCTCGCCGCCATCATGGGCGCGGCCGGCACGCTGCGGGATTTTTCAGCAGCGCTTCCCGAACCGGACCGGGCTGAACTGCTGTCGACGGTGCTCGACGAATCCGAGCGGTTGAACCGCTTCATCGCCAATCTGCTCGACATGACCAAGATCGAGTCCGGCGCGATGGAGCCGAACTACGCCTTTCACTATGTCGGCGACATCGTCGGCTCCGCCTTGCAAAGGGCCAGGAAAATCATTGGCGAGCACAAGATCGAGACCGACATCCCCAGGGATTTGCCGATGTTGAAGGTCGACCCGGTGCTGTTCGAGCAAGCGTTGTTCAATCTTCTCGACAATGCGGCGAAATATGCCCCGGCAAGCTCGACGATTCGCATGCAGGGTTGGACCGACAATGGCTCCGTCCTGCTGCAAATCATGGATGAAGGGCCAGGCATTCCTCCCGGCGATCTGGAACGGATTTTCGACACGTTCTATCGAGTGCGCAAGGGCGACCAGATCCGCGCCGGTACGGGGCTCGGCCTGTCGATCTGCCGCGGCTTCGTCGAAGCGATGGGTGGCACCATCATGGCGGCAAACCGGACCGACGGTTCGGGCGCGGTGTTCACCATCAAAATGCCCAGGCCGGCAAATCCGCCCAATTTCGACACTTCGAATACCGACGACCACGACGTGGGTGACCTGGCATGACAAACTCGAACGTCAGGATATTGGTCGTCGATGACGAGCCGCCGATCCGCAAGCTGCTGCGCGTCGGGCTCGGCAGTCAAGGTTATGCGGTCAGCGAGGCGCCGAACGCGAAGGTGGCGATCGAGCTGATGGAGGCGGAGAAGCCGGACCTCGTCCTGCTCGACCTTGGGCTGCCCGGCATGAGCGGTCATGAGTTGCTGCGCAAATGGCGCGACGATGGTCTCGACATTCCAGTGGTCATGCTGTCCAGCCGAACCGACGAGGCCGGCATCGTCCAGGCCCTGGAACTCGGCGCCGACGACTATGTCACCAAACCTTTCGGCATGAACGAGCTGGTGGCGCGCATTCGCGTGGCGCTCCGCCACAAGTTCCAGCAAAAGGGCGAGAAGCCGATTTTCCAGACCGGCGATCTCAGCGTCGACCTGGTCAAGCGCATCGTCAAGGTCGAGGGCAAGGAGGTAAAGCTGTCGCCGAAGGAATACGACATCCTGCGTATGCTGGTGCAGCACGCCGGCAAGGTGCTGACCCATCATTTCCTTTTGAAGCAGGTCTGGGGCGATTCGACCGATGTGCAGTATCTCAGGGTCTATGTCCGGCAGCTCAGGCAAAAGATCGAGAAGAGCCCCGACCAGCCGCGCTACATCACCACCGAGACCGGCGTCGGCTACCGCCTGCGCGAGGCCGAATGAGCAGGCCAGGTTTTAGCCGATAGCTTCCCGTGGCTGGCCAAGCGGTCTGGAAACCCGCAAAGCCGCGAGGCAGCCAACAATGCCGAGCGGCACGAAGGCAAGAAACAACCACGACGCGACATTCGCCGCCGCGTCGTGGTTCAGGCCTTGCGAAAAGCCGCTGGCGTTGGCGACGATGCCGGCGAGTGCGGCGCCCACGGCATAGCCGATGCGCTGCATGGTCGGCACCGCCGCCGAGGCGATGGTCTGCTCGCCCTCCGGGGCGGAGGCGACGATGACGCGCGTCAGGAACGGCCAGGCGATGCCGAAGCCGCCGCCCTGCAACAGGGCACATATCAGGATCAGCGGGACGGAGCCCAGGGGTATCGCATACGCAAAGCCGGCGATGCCGGCCGCGATCATCACTGCGCCGCCGACGATGATCAGCCGCTCGCGCTGCGGCGGCGCGTTGGCGACCAGGATCGAGAGGATCGACCAGGCTATCGATTCGGCGGCGATGATGTAGCCGGTGGTCAGCAGCGGAATGTCGTGAAGGCTGGTCAGCAACAGCGGTCCGTAGACGCCGAAGGAACAGGTCGCCACCGAAAAGGCGGCAACCATGGTCATGCCGGCGCCGACCGGCGTGCGCCATGAGAACAGCCGCGCCGGGAACAGCCGCGAACGCGGCTTCAGCGCGTCGATGGTGAAGAACAGCACCAGGCCGATGAGGCCGAAGGCCATCAGCAGCGAAGAGCGCAGCAAGGCGATGTCGACGCCGGCCGAGGCGATCAACACCACGGCGACGGCAAGGCAGCCAAGGGCCGCGAACGGGAAGGGCGGCGCCTTACCCGTGCTCGTCTTGGGTTTCGTCGCCTGCGGCGTGTCGAGCACGAGGAAGCTTGCCAGCGCCATGGCGGCGCCGCCGAGTGTGAAGATGCCGAAGGCCCAGCGCCATGACAACAGCTCGGTCATGATCGCGCCGAGCAATGGTCCGCTGAAGGCGGCGACGCCCCAGATCGCCGACATGATGCCGAAAAGCTGCGGCCAGATGGCGCGCGAGAACAGTCGTTCGACCGAGACGAAGGCCAGCGACACCAGCGCACCGCCGCCAAGTCCTTCGATCAGGCGGCCGGCGAGGAACAGTTGCATGGAAGGCGAGGTGGCGCATATCAGCGCGCCTGTTGCGTAGAGCAGCGCGGCGACCACCATGTTGGTGCGCAAGGGGACATAACTCACCAGTCGTCCGGCGGCCGCGCCGGCAACGATGGCGCCGAGTTCGTAGATCGCCAGCGACCAGCCGACGAGCTGTACGCCCGCCAGTTCGCCGACCATGGCCGGCATCACCGTTGCCACCATCGTTTCGTTGGTGGCGTGCAGCAGGATGCCGAGGCTGATGAAGCAGAAGCGCGCCAGGTCGCCGCTTGCCCACAATACGCGCCAGTCGACCCTGTTCGTGCTGATCTCGGTCATTTCCACCCCCGTCTTGCATATCTCGACGCCAGCGCAGGACGCCAGAAGCCAGTACGGGTTTCCGGCAGGACCATGCGGATCGACAGCGCTGGATCGAGGCGTTGTTGCGCTCGGGGCAGGCTTGTAAAACCTCAACCGGGGTTGAGCTCAAGCGTTTTTTTGAGGGCCGTTCGCGCGGATGCCCCTTCGGTTGGCGGGCTTCGTTGCGCGATCAATTCTCGGTGCTGCGCAGCTGGAATTGGCTGACGCCGATCGCGAGGTTCATGCCGGTCTGCGTCTGCAAGCTGAGCGGCTGCAAGGTGAAGGCCTGAGAGGAGCCGCCGACCAGCAGATTGGCGCCGGCGCCGACGGCGGCCGTCACCTCCGCGCTGGCGCCGATATAGTCGCCGGCCAGCGCACCCGGCGCATAGATGTTCTTCAGCGGCGTCAGCACGATCCACTGCATGACCGTCTGCTTCGTCGTGCCGATGTCGAGGCCGTATTTGTTGACGGCGCCGAAATAGGCTTCCGGCGCGAAGCTTTTGTCGGCGGGGTTGAAGGTGCAGCTCAGATCCTTGCTCGAGCCGAAGATGAAGCCGGTGCCGCCGCCTATGGCGCAGTCAAGCGTACCGACTTCCATGCCTCGGTCCTGCGCCTGCACCGCTCCGGATAGCGTCGTGAACATGGCGGCAGCTATGGCTGTCTTCAGCATGATGGTTCCCCCCCAAAATCAAACGGCGCGAAACCATCCTATCTGGTTCCGCGCCGCGGGGTGAGGGGTCATGGAGCGCACGGCTCCATGCAATCACTTGAATGAGTGGATCAGCTGGAGCGAGGTCACGGCCACGGCAAGGTTGACGCCGGTCTGCGCCTGGACGCTGAGCGGCTCCAGCATGACGGCGCTGTCCAGGCCGCCAACCAGCAGATTGGCGCCGCCGCCGGTCACCACGCTCGCCTCGGCGTTGACACCGTAGTAGCTGCCGGCGAGATCGCCTCCGTCACGATCCCGGGTCGCGGCCAGCACGGCCCAGACGAGCTGGCCCTGATGCGTCTGGCCGACATCGAGGCCGATCTTGGAGATGATGCCTGTGTAAATCTCGGACGGCCCGTGATGATGAGGCCGGAAGACACAGGACACGCCCTTGTTGGAAGCGACGATATAAGCGGTGCCGCCGTCGATGGTGCAATCGAGCGTGCCGAGTTGCAGCTTGCCGGCGCTGGCCGGAGCCACCGCGAACATCGTCGTGGCGAGGGCAGCGGCGCAGGCGAGTTTCTTGATCATGGGAGGGTCCTTTCGCAAAATACTTTCAACAACGGCTTGGGTGGGTAGACCGTTCCGCTGAAAACTTGGCGCGATCAAGGCAGGGGCCGAAAGCCTCCTGCCTGGGTTAATGCCCGGTTGCGAAGTGCGTCCTTTAGGACACGCAAAGGATCCCGCGGCACTTGGATGTCACGCGGATTCGTATGGGAAGCGCTTGCCGAAACCGAGATCAGCTGACGCGGGCGAGGCCATCCTTGGCCGGCTGGTAGGTAGGGTCGAGGCGAACGGCTTCCTTATAGGATTTCGCGGCCTTCGCCTTGTCGCCGCGCCGCTCATAGATCAGCGCCTGGTTGGACCAGGCCTCGGCATTCCTGCCGTCGAGCTTGATCGCCATGTTGAAATCGGAAAAGGCGTTGTCCTCGTCGTTGGTCGCCAGATAGGAGAGGCCGCGGCCGTTGTAGGGCTCGGCGGCGTCCGGCGCCAGCGAGATGGCGGTCGAGAAGTCCTCGATGGCGAATTTGTGCTGGCCCTGGCTCTGATAGATCAGGCCTCGATTGTGGTAGGCGCGCGCGTCGGTCGTATCGAGCTGGATTGCCTTCTGGAAGTCGTTGAAGGCGTCCTGGGTGCGACCCGCCTTGCGGTAGAGATTGCCGCGGCCGATATAGGCGGCGTCGTAGTTGCCGTTGATCTGGATCGAACGGTTGTAGTCCGCGAGCGCGGCTTCCTGATTGCCGAGGAAGCGCTGGATCAGCGCGCGATTCGAATAGGCCTGGAAGAAATTCGGGTTGAGCTGGATGGCTTGATTGAAATCCTTGAGCGCCGCTTGGTACTGGCCGCCACGACCATAGGCCGAGCCGCGCACATTGTAGCCTTCGGGATCCTGGGGATTGCGCTGGATGACCGCCGACAGCGAAGAAATGTTCTCGCTCGACCCTTGCGCCTTGTCGATGTTGTTGAATTCACCGGTCGGGCCCGCCGTTTGGCAGCCGGCAAGCGCCAGTCCGGAGAGCAGGGCCGCTGTCAGGGCGAAACCACGCAATGCAGTCCCGCGCTCCACGCTCGTTGCGTTCATGTCTGCCCTGTCCTCACTTCAAGCCGCGTCGTTCAGGTCCGGCTCCCCCTCCGGACCGGTCACATCAAAACAAAAAGGTGGCGGCGATTCCACATCGCGCCACCTCTGATATCCTTCGAAAAGGACGAAAAATTGGCGTTAGAACCGCGGCGGACGCGGAGCGCCACCTGCACCGCCGGCGGCGCCAGCAGCGACCGGGCGCGGCGTCATCGGCAGCAGGCCTTCGCGCTGGGCGCGCTTGCGGGCCAGCTTGCGGGCGCGGCGGACAGCTTCAGCCTTTTCACGGGCGCGCTTCTCGGACGGCTTCTCGTAGTGACCGCGCATCTTCATTTCGCGGAAAATGCCTTCGCGCTGCATCTTCTTCTTGAGAGCGCGAAGCGCCTGATCAACGTTATTGTCGCGGACGAGTACCTGCACGGGCAATCCTGTCTTTCGGGTTTGATATCAACAGGCAAGCGGCCATAGCCACTAGCCTCCGCGGCGGTTTACACCACGAATTGGGGCGGCTGATACCAGAATCATGCCGCGCTGTCCACAGCGGAAATGATTTTGCGGGGCCAGCCGCCGTCTGTTTGCCCTTGGACAAGTGTGCCACTTGCCCTTGAGATAAGGAGCCGACTAGGCCCTCGCGAGGTGCAGCAGCTCGAAATCCTCGAAGAACTCGCCGTAGTCGCAGGTGATCTCCTCGCCCACGGCGATGTCGCGGGTCGCCGTGGCTCCGCCATATTGCGAAAAATCCGTATTCGGATTGCTGGAATGGTTCATGAAGCGGCCATTGTCGACTTCATAGACCATGAAACCCGGCCGGTCCGGGCTCGGATAGGCATAGCGGTCGAGCAGTTCTCTGAGATGCGGGGGTGCCGTCTCGTATTTGTCCATGGGGATCAGCCGGTCGAAATCCGGATCGAGCCGCCAGATCGAAGCGCCTTTCCTGATCGGCTCCGCGGCGAACACGCCGACGCCTTCGATCGCACTCGCAGTCACATAGGTTCTGATCAGCATCATGGTTCCAGACCCGCTTTTGGACAGAAACGGAATCGCCAAATCGCGGCGAGAAATCAAGACCGGACGTCTGCCTGGCGGCTATGAACATGCATCCGGCCGCGAAAAGCCTTCACGTCCGATTGATCGACACGCCGCCATCGGCAAACAGAGCCGCTCCGGTGGTGAAGCTCGAGGCGTCGGAGGCGAGATAGAGCGCGGAACGGGCAATCTCCTCCGGCATTGCGATACGCTTCAAAGCATGCAGGCCTTCGACGAAGGCTCTTGATTCCGGGGTCTTGAAGGTTGCCGCCGGCGTGTCTGTGCCGCCGGGCAGCAGCGCGTTGACCCGCACGCCTTTCGGGCCGTATTCGGCGGCAAGCACCTGTGTCAGTCCGATCAGGCCGGCCTTGCTCGCGGCATAGCTTGTCATGCCCGGCATGCCGACTGTGTGGCCGACGAAGGTGGAAGTGAAGATCAGCGAACCACCGCCACGCTCGATCATTGCCGGCACCTGGTATTTGGCGCCGAGAAACGCGCTGGTGAGATTGGTGTCGAGCGTCTCGCGCCAGCCTTCCAGCGGCAGGTCCGAAATCGGTCCCATCCGGCCGACGGCGCCGGCATTGTTGAAGGCGATGTCGAGCCCACCGAACTTTTCGACCGCCAGATCGACGAGGGCTTTCGCGTAGGCTTCGTCGCGGACATCGCCGGCAAGCGCGATGGCGATGCCGTCGGCGTCCGCGATTTCGGCGACAAGCGCATCGAGTTCGGC
>NZ_RZQI01001231.1:0-1336 GCF_003998335.1 Mesorhizobium sp. M7A.F.Ca.CA.002.05.1.1
CATCTGCGGGGCGGGTTGCGCGCACTGCTCCGCAAGGCTCAGGAGCGGCCGGAGGCCGACATGATCGTGGGTGCCTACCGGCGACGGGTGAACGGCCAGGACCGGCAGATCAAGATGCCGAACGGCTATCAGGCTGCGTGCCTGGCAAATGCCTCGGCCTATGTGAAAGGCGATATACGTTCGGTCGCCGTGGGCAGCGTTCTGGCATCGCGGACCCTGATCGGCGAGACGCGGTTCCCCATCGGAATGGCCTATGACGAGGACACGCTGTTCTGGGCACGGCTGATGAGCAAGGCATCGCTCGCCATGGTCTCGCAACCTGTCATGGTCTATGAGGTTTCGCCGGTACGTTCCGATGACCGCTTTGCCCTCAACCCGGTGCGGCGCTTTCTGGACTGGCGCCGGGAACTGCGCACACTCACCGACTGCAACATCCCGTTGTCGGCGCTCAAGGCCAGGGAAGGGCTTGTCGCCCTCAAGATCGCCCGGGTCCACTATGCGCGCGGCGACCTGGGCACCGCGGCGCGCTTCCTGGCGGTAGCCGCGGCCGCGCCGAAGCGGCGCTCAGAAGCTTGGCGCTGCCTGCGCTACAGGTTCAAGCTCGCGGCGCGGCGGCGTTTGTCCGCGCCGCCGATCAAGCTGCAAGGCGCTCTGTAGGCGCCAGCCACCGCGATATCGGCGCGAGGCGCTTTTCGGACGGCGGGTGGAACCAGCGGTCGGCCAGTGGCTTATCTACGGAATTCGCGTGGAGCCGACATGTTGCAAAAATCCGGATTGTCGCCCAGCCGACCGGCTGGCGAGGACGCTGTATCGCCAGATGGTGCGCCCAAAAACGGGGCACAAAGCTCGGCCGACCATGCGTCGCTTAGCTATGTCAGCGATGCCGAGCCCGGTATCCGACGGCTAAAGACGGGCAAGGGGTTTTCCTACCAGGGGCCGGACGGAGGGACAGTTTCGGACACTACCAGGGCCCGCATCGAGGCGATCGTCATTCCGCCGGCCTGGACGGATGTGTGGATTTCGCCGGACGCGGACGGCCATATCCAGGCAACCGGCAGGGACCAGCGCGGACGCAAGCAATATCGCTATCATCCGCAATGGGCCGAAGAGCGCGATGGTGCCAAATATTCGAGCCTGGTTGCTTTCGCCGAGAGCCTGCCGGACCTGCGGCACAGGATCGACAGCGATCTGCGCCGTCGTGGCCTGCCGTTCGAGCGTGTCGTCGCCGCGGTCGTCTGGCTGCTCGATAACACGATGATCCGGGTCGGCAATGCCGCCTACGCCCGCGACAACAAGAGTTTCGGGCTGACCACGTTGCGCGACCGGCATGTGGATA
>NZ_RZQI01001232.1:0-1324 GCF_003998335.1 Mesorhizobium sp. M7A.F.Ca.CA.002.05.1.1
CACTTGGCGTGGTTGTCGGGTTTCCCCTGCTGACCGCGTTGGCGCTCAAGCACGTCACCACGGCCCATTCCATCATCTTCGTCGGCCTGCTGCCGTTGGCGACCGCGATCTTCGGCGTGCTGCGCGGCGGCGACCGTCCGCGCCCGGCGTTCTGGCTGTTTTCATGCATCGGCAGCGCGCTGGTCGCGGGTTTTGCCCTGACGCAGGGCGTGACGGCCTCGCCGGTGGGCGATGGTCTGATGCTGGCCGCCATCATCGCCTGCGGCCTGGGCTATGCCGAGGGCGCCGCGCTGTCGCGCAAGCTCGGCGGCTGGCAAGTGATCTGCTGGGCGCTGGTGCTGTCGCTGCCGATCATGCTGGTGCTGACGCTGATGACCATGCCGCCATCGTTCGAAGGCGTCGGCGTCAGGGCGTGGATAGGGCTTGCCTATGTCTCGCTGTTCAGCATGCTGATCGGCTTCGTGTTCTGGTATCGCGGGCTGGCGCAAGGCGGCATCGCCGCGGTCGGGCAGTTGCAGCTGCTGCAGCCATTTTTCGGATTGGCACTGGCAGCGACGCTGCTGCACGAGCAGGTCAGCCCGCTGATGGTGGTCGTCACGCTTGGCGTCGTGCTCTGCGTCGTAGGCGCCAAGCGATTCGCGAAGCAGGAATTGCCACGACGCGCGATCGCCTGACGACGGTGCCGTCCTCGCCCAATGCATGTCGCCCAAAAGTGGCCCCGGTTTTGGGAGAACGACATGCATAAAAACAAGGACCTAAAGCGCGTCGCCTGGATCCGTTCAAACGCGACGCGCTTTAGAACTTCGTCACCACTCCAATACCAATCCCCTCGAAGCCGCCCATCGCCATCAAGGCCGCGGGCGCCTCGTCGAGACTGATTCTCTTGCCGACCAGCAGTTCGGGCTTCAGCTTGCCGTTGCGGATCATGTCCATCATCGCCTGGTAGCGGTAGGCCTGCATGCCGTGGCTGCCAAGGATTTCGAGTTCGAAGGCGATCACCTTGTCCATCGGCACCTGCGGCCGGGCATGCTCGCCCAGCATCAGGCCGACCTGCACATGGCGGCCGCGCCGGCGCAGATTGGATATCGAATTGAACGAGGTGGTGGGGTGGCCGAGCGCGTCCATCGACATATGCGCGCCGCCATTGGTGATCTGCTTGACCGCCTTGACCACGTTCGGCGTCGTAGATGCATTGATGGTGGCGACGGCGCCGATCTTTTTGGCGAAATCCAGTTTCTCGTCGGTGAGATCGATGGCGATGACATTGGCGCCCATGGCGCTGGCGATCATGATCGCCGACAGGCCGACGCCGCCGCAGCCATGC
>NZ_RZQI01001233.1:0-1323 GCF_003998335.1 Mesorhizobium sp. M7A.F.Ca.CA.002.05.1.1
ATTCTGGGCTTCGTCGAGCAGCTGAACGAGGTCGATGTTTCCGGTGTCGAGCCAATGACCTCGGTGACGCCGATGGACATGAAGAAGCGCAGCGATGTCGTCACCGACGGCGGCAAGGCGGCCGACATCGTCGTCAACGCGCCGGCGACCGAAGAGAATTTCTTCCTCGTGCCGAAGGTCGTGGAGTAAGTCCGCCGATGGCAATCGAGATCGCCATTGAGACGCCGCTCCAGGACGACCTGCGCGGGCTGGTCACCGAACTCAACGAGACCTTGCTCGAACTGACGCCGCCGGAGCATTGCTACCATTTGACGGTTGAGCAGATGGCCGGTCAGGACACGACGGTTTTCATCGCCCGCGATAAAGGCCTGGCCATCGGCTGCGGCGCGCTGAAGCGTCATGACGGCGCCATTGGCGAGGTCAAGCGCATGTATATCAGGCCGTCGCATCGCGGCCAGAAGATCGGCGCGAAAATCGTTGAGCGGGTCGAGGCGCTGGCGCGCAACGAGGGACTGAAGCGACTGGTGCTGGAGACGGGCGATCGTCATCCCGCGGCGTGGACAGTCTACGAACGCGCCGGGTTTTCGCGTTGCGGCCCGGTGCTGGATTATCCCGATTCTGAGTGGTCGGTGTTTTACGAAAAGAGCCTTTGATGAGCGACCTGACCCAGCTGACGATTTCACAGGCCCGCGCCAAGCTGCGCGGCAAGGAAATCACCGCGACCGAGATCACCGAGGCCTATCTCGGCGCTATCGAGCGCGCCAATCCGGCGCTCAATGCCTATGTCGCCGTGACCGGCGACAAGGCGCGCGACATGGCCAAGGCGTCCGACGCCAGGCTGGTCAAGGGCGAGGGCGGTGCGCTGGAAGGCATTCCGTTGGGGATCAAGGACCTGTTCGGCACCGAAGGCGTCCACACGCAGGCTTGCAGCCATGTGCTCGACGGGTTCAAGCCGCGCTACGAATCGACCGTTACGTCAAATCTGTGGGCCGACGGCGCCGTTATGCTCGGCAAGCTCAACATGGACGAGTTCGCCATGGGTTCGTCCAACGAGACGTCCTACTATGGTCCGGTCATCAATCCGTGGCGGCGCTCGCGCCTCGATACTGCGGTGATGCCGACGACGCATCAGGGCGATGGCGGCTTCGTCTCGGCCGGCGGCACGAGGGCCGTGCGCAGCCTGGACAATGCGCAGTTGGTGCCGGGTGGCTCTTCCGGCGGGTCGGCCACGGCAGTCTCCGCCTTCCTGTGCGCCGGCGCGACCGCGACGGACACTGGCGGCTCGATCCGCCAGCCGGCCGCCTTCACCGGGACGGTCGGCAT
>NZ_RZQI01001234.1:0-1323 GCF_003998335.1 Mesorhizobium sp. M7A.F.Ca.CA.002.05.1.1
ATACAGAATAGAACACCGATGCGGTACGACCCGCAGCAACGACGGCTTTGGTTTCACGGCCGGGTTTGCCGCCTTCGATATTTACACGCGTCTCAAGTTCTGGAGGGCATAGCCGTGGACCGCAATTTCGCCCACGCGCTCGCGCTTGTTCTGAAATCTGAAGGGCTCTGGTCGGACAATCCAGCCGATCCCGGCGGCGCCACCATGAAAGGGGTGACGCTCACCAATTTCCGCCGCTACGTGAAGGCCGATGCGACAAAGGCGGATCTACGCAAGATCAGCGATGCCCAGGTGGCGACGGTCTATCGCAGGTTCTATTGGGACGCCGTAGCTGGGGCTGAACTCCCTGATGGCGTGGATTACGCCGTCTTTGACTTCGCGGTAAATTCCGGGCCAGGCAGGGCTGCGAAGTACCTTCAGGCTGTCGTCGGTGTGACGCAGGACGGGCGCATAGGCCCAGCGACCATCGCCGCCGCAAACGGCAAGCCGGCGGGCGTTGTCATCGACGCGCTCTGTGACGACCGCCTGGCCTTCCTTAAGCGTTTGCCGACCTGGGCCACTTTTGGGCGCGGCTGGAGCGATCGGGTGAAGTCCGTCCGCTCGCAATCGCTCGTTCTGGCAGGGCAGGGGGAAGCCGCGGTTCAGCCTGTCATCACTCCGTCGACGCCTGTACCCGCTCCCGTTCCGCCAGCTTCGCCGCAGATCGTCTATCCCGAGCCAACCCAGACTGCCGAAACGAAGACCGTCGAACGCAACTGGCTGTGGCGGCTGCTGTTCGCGGTTGTCGGTGCCGTTTTCAAGAGGAAGTGACCATGCGAACGGTTCGCCAGCCAAGCGCGTTGCCAACGAACAAGCTGACAGCGGCCATGGTGTCGGCGTCGGCCGCCGGCATCGTGAAGGCACTTGTCGTGCACAACTTTCCCGACTTCGCCGATCCGGCGATTTGGGAGCCGCTGCCGTATGTCGTTGGCGGACTCGTCGGCTATTTCGTCAAGGACAAGCCCAATGTCTGAGCTGCTGGTGTGGCTGTTCAGTGCCGTGATCGACAACAAGGTCATCATGGCCATTCTCGCGGCTGTCGTCGGTGGCGTCAGCCTGTTCGTTGCCGGTGGGATTCACCGCGCCAACAAGGACAAGGCCAAGCAGGCGGCCAGAGACCTGGCCTCCGCCCAGGACAGTCTGGAGATGAACCGGGAGGCAACAGCGGCCGAACGGCAGGCCGCCGGCATGACAGACGACCAAGCCCGAGCGGAGGCGACTAAATGGGCAAAGCACTGATAGCCCCGGTGTTCCTGCTTCTGTCAGCGTGCGCCACGTCGGCCC
>NZ_RZQI01001235.1:0-1320 GCF_003998335.1 Mesorhizobium sp. M7A.F.Ca.CA.002.05.1.1
GCGGTGGCGGGGGGGGTGGGGCTGACGATCCGCACCGACATCGGCCTGCCGGCCAGCGTCAGCGCAATGACGCCGGAGATCGCCGGGCTGCCGGCATTGCCCAAAATGGCGTTGGTGCTGCACCAGAAGGATGCTGAACTGGATCCGGTGGCAGCGCGGCTAGCCGACATATTGTTGCAGGCGGCGTTGCAGGCGCTGCCACGGGACGAGCGGTTGAAGGAGGTCGCTTAGACAGCCGGAAAGGTATCCAGTGTCGCGTTCCGTCCCCTCTGTCCTGCGGACATCTCCCCCGCAAGGGGGGAGATTGGATGTCGCGAGTGCTCTCGCGAATCTTCAACGTTGCAAGAAAGGCGCCGTCAGAACGAACTGCTGATCTCCCTCCTTGCGGGGGAGATGGCCGGCAGGCCAGAGGGGGGTGCTGTCCCGCCAACTTTGCGGAGAATTCCCGCGAGCAAAGAGGCTCATTCGAGCCCGACCGCTTATTTGCGCTTGTTGGACCTGCCGGCGAATGGATTGTCCGACGTGCGCAGCGCGATGCGGATCGGCACGCCGGGCATGTCGAAGGCTTCGCGCAGGCTGTTGGAGAGATAGCGGACATAGGATTGCGGCATCGCATCGGGCCGCGAGCACTGGACAACGAAACCCGGCGGCCGGGTCTTGGCCTGGGTGACGTATTTGACCTTCAGCCGGCGCCCGGCCACGGCAGGCGGCGGGTGGTGTGCCAGGATGCCTTCCAGCCAACGGTTGAGCTTGCCGGTCGAGACGCGGCTGTTCCACACCTTGTGCGTCCTGATGACGGCATCCATCAGCTTGTCGAGGCCGCGCCCGGTCTCGCCGGAGACAGGTACGGCCTGGAGGCCGCGCGCCTGGGGAAGAAGCCGTTCCGTCTTCTCTCGCAGTTCGGCCAGAAGTTCCTGGGGATGGTCGATCAGATCCCATTTGTTGAAGGCGATCACCGGCGCCCGGCCTTCCCTGATGATCAGGTCGGCGATCTGCAGATCCTGCTTCTCGAAGGGGATGGTGGCGTCGAGCACGATGATGACGATCTCGGCAAACCGGATGGCGCGCAGACCGTCCTGCACCGACATCACTTCCAGCTTTTCATGAATCCTGGCCTTGCGGCGCATGCCGGCTGTGTCGAACAATTTCAGGCGGCGACCATGCCAATCCCAATCGACCGAGATCGAATCACGGGTAATGCCGGCTTCCGGTCCGGTGAGCAGCCGCTCTTCGCCGATCAGCGCGTTGATCAGCGTCGACTTGCCGGCATTGGGACGGCCGACGACGGCAATGCGCATCGGCTTGGTGTCGTCATAGGTG
>NZ_RZQI01001236.1:0-1318 GCF_003998335.1 Mesorhizobium sp. M7A.F.Ca.CA.002.05.1.1
GGACGCTGATCGACCTCGTTGCCGATGTGCGGGCGCCGACGCCGACGGGTGCGGCCGAAATCGCCGTGCCGGTGAAGGCGGACCTCGAAGCGACGCTTGCCAGCCTCGGAGCGCGGCTGAAAGCGGCGGTCCTGCGCAATTTCGAACGCAAGCGGCAGGCCGTCCGTGCCGCCGCCCGGGCTCTGCCCTCGCCCGATCAATTGCTGGCGCTGCCGCGCCGGCGCCTCGATGAGGCGACATCCAGGCTCGGCCGGGGCCTGTTGGTCTCCACCGAACGCAAGCGTGCAAGGTTTTTTGCCGTAAAGCTGACACCGGCAATGCTGTCGCAGCGCATTGCCGAGGCGCGGCGCACCAACGAACGCAATCTTTTGCGAGCACAAGGGGCACTGCGCGCGTTGGCAAGAGCCCGGCGTGCGGAGCTTAACCGAGCGGCCGATCAATTGCCAAAATGTGCCAGGGCATCGCTGCAGCGGCACAAGCAGCAACTGGGCATGCTGCAAGGCCGCATCACGATCGAGCCGACGGCACGGCGGCAACGCGTGCAGAGGGATTTGCTGACAGCTTTGACGAGACGCGGCACGCAAGCAGTGGTGCTCAGGCTGGAGCGCCTGCGCGGCCGCGTCGTCCAGGCCGACAGGTTGATGGCGTCGCTGTCGCACAAGGCCGTCCTGGCGCGCGGCTTTGCGCTGGTGAGGGATGCGGATGGCGCGGTGATCAAGCAGGCTGCCGAGGTGGCGTCGGGAATGGCGCTTTCGCTCGAGTTCGCCGACGGCATCGCCGATGCGGTGGCGATCACCGGCACGGCAAAACCGAAAGCCGTGGCCAAGCCGGCGGCCAAGGCCAAGGAGCCGGGCAATCAGGGATCCCTGTTCTGAGACCATGACCGACAATCCGCATCATCTGACAACACCCTCGGGCAAACCGCGCGCGCGAAATTTCGGCATCGGCTTCGATGGGCGGCCCGGACCGTTTAACGCGATCACCGATGTGCCCGGCGTGACGGTCGGCTATGCGACGCTGATTTCGGGCGATGGCGCGCTTGTCGTCGGCGAGGGACCGGTGCGCACCGGCGTGACCGCGATCCTGCCCAGGCCGCTCGCCGACCTCGCCACGCCGGTCTTCGCCGGCATTTTCAGCCAGAACGGAAACGGCGAACTGACCGGCTCGCACATCGTCGAGGAAACCGGCGCTTTCAACTTCCCGATCACCATCACCAACACGCATTCCTGCGGTGTTTCCCGCGACGGCACGCTGCGCTGGATGCAAAGCGTGCTGCCGGCAGCGCTCGACAGCGGCTGGGGGCTGCCGGTGGCGGCGG
>NZ_RZQI01001237.1:0-1311 GCF_003998335.1 Mesorhizobium sp. M7A.F.Ca.CA.002.05.1.1
GGTGTGGCCGGGATAGCCGATGTCGTCGTAATATTTGGCCGCGCAGGCGAGCGCGAAGGCGTCGTGCCGGCCGCATGTGTCCTGGATAACCTCGACCAGCGGCTCCATGTCCTGGTCGTAGTATTTGGAATGCAGGCCGGGCATCGGGTAGCTTGCACCCATCAGCGTGCGCGTCGTCGTCACGTCGAGCGGATGATCCAGTCCCCTGTCCAGCTTGCGCGCCGAAAAGCACTGGAAATCGGTGCACTGGCGCCCGTCGACATCGATGATCTGGAGATAGTCGCCGGCCTTGACGAAATAGGCCTCCGCCGTCGCCGAATGGACACGCAAATCGAGCACCGGGTCGGCCAGCGGATCGGCCAGTAGCGATTTCGCCGCCGGGCGGATCGTGGCGCGGCGAACGATGGCAGTCAGCGGCGTCGCCGTGTCGTGGCCATCGACCAGCATCGGTCCACCGGGCGCGGCGATGATCAGCGAGCCGTCACGCGTGACCGTGAATGTTTGTTCTGTACCGGCAGGCGTAGTGGCGCCGAACACCCGCACGGCCTTGGCATGGTCAAGCTGCACCTGCCGGCGCGCGAGCCCGCCTCGCAGCGAGGCGAGACTGTCGTCACCCTCTATGAGCAGCGCCTTGATGCCGGCAGCGTTGCTGTTCGATGCTTCACCAAAAATGCCGGGATCGGTCGCGCCGCTCCTGTCCCAAGCCAGCAACTCGCAGGCCTGGCCGCCCTCGACATTGCGCACGGTGATCGTGTCGCCGGCCTCGATATCGATGAGCACCGCGCCATTGCCATGGATCGTATAACGCTCCATGCCCGGCGGCAGCGCGATCTGGCCGGGCCTCAGGATGAGGCTCGGCCGCGGCGGTCCGGCAGCAATTGCGGGGTAGGGCGACTGGCTCATTTCAGCCTTGCGGTTCGAGAAACAAGTTTGCCTGTGTGTGAAATTATTTTAGCGGTAAGAATAGGCAGCCTGGTTGGGTTTGGCAAGGCGGAGCTTGACCGTCGGTGCAATCGCTCGGGCTTGAACTCGCCACTCCGCCTCGCCTTCGGAGCGTCGGCGCTGCCCCTCATCTGCCTGCCGGCATCTTCTCCCCGTGAACGGGGCGAAGGACGCTGTCCTCATCGGTTTCGCCAATCGCCAACGGTGCAAAAAAGTGCCGGCTTTGCGGTCCAGCTTCTTTCTCCCCGTTTACGGGGAGAAATGCCCGGCAGGGCAATGAGCGACTATCTGTGGTGTCAAGTTGCATTGGCGAACTCCATGCGCGCATCGCGTGCTTTTGCATTGAGAATGACGAGGAGTTTTCGCGCC
>NZ_RZQI01001238.1:0-1311 GCF_003998335.1 Mesorhizobium sp. M7A.F.Ca.CA.002.05.1.1
GTCGTCATCAGCCATGGCTCGATGTCGGCGGCGTCGAGGCTGAGCTTGCCCTTGGCGGCGAAGCCTTGCGGCGTATCGGCGATCGTCCCCTCGAAACCCGCCTTGAAGTCGTTGCCGGCAAGGCTGAAATTCGTCGTCAGGCCGCCGCCGAGCGTACCCTTGGCCTGAATGTCGGTGCTCGCCTCGCCCAGCATGCCGAGCGGCAGTGCCGGCAGGCCGTAGAGGGCCAGCAGCGTGGTGGCATCAGGGTTTTTGGCATTGAAGGTAAGCGCCACCGGCGCTTCGAGAAGCTTGTCCACCGCCCCCTTTCCCGACAGCGATGCGGAAAAGGCCGAGCCGCCGGCCTTGCCTTGTCCGCTCACCGCCAGGCCCGTGGTGCCGTCGCCATTGTCGGCCGCACTCGCCACGAGGCCGACACGCGCATCCTGGAACCGCTCGGGATAGGCTGCGGCACGGCTCGCCAGTCCCTTGAGCACGGCGCTGTCGGGATAATGCCGGGCGGCGACGTCGATCAGCGGCTTCAGATCGACGGCAACCACCGATGCATCGAGCTTGCCGGTCGGGCTCGCCGGGAAATCCTTGATCCTGCCGGTGGCGCTGATCGAGGCGCCGGCCAGCCCGCCCACCGACAGCCGGTCGATTTCGAGCAGCCCGTCGCGCAGCCTGAGCGCCGTGTCGACGGTATCCGCGGTCAACCCGCCAGCGTTGACCGGCCCTGCCTTGATCTGGAAATCGAGGTCGCGGTCGGCAAAGCGATTGGCGCCCTTGTCGCTGACGAAGATCGAGGCGAAGGCCGCCAGCCCGTCGACATCGAGGTCGCCCCCTTCGAGACGCATCAGCACTGAGGGCTTGGCATCGTCGGGCTGGCTGGAATCGATGCGGCCGGAAAACTTCGCCTTGCCCAGGATCAATTCGAGATCGCTGAAGGCCTGGCGCTTCTGCGAGAGGTCGACCTTGGCCTTGAAGCCGGCGGCAGGGAGACGGCGGATCGCCTCGTCGACATCCTTCGACAGCCAGGCGGCAAAGCCGGAGGGTTGCGCCACGGCCAGCAGCAGCGAGCCGTTGAAGCCGAAATGACCCTCCAAATTGAGCACGAGCATGCCATCGGCTTCCAACGTGGTGCGGCCGGGCAAGGTCGCGGCAAGCGATTTCACCGACCAGCCGCCATCGACCGGCTCGGCGGAAAGATGCACGTCGCGCACCGTGGTGTCGCCGACCACCACCGCCGGCAGCTTGACCTCGACAGTGCCGGGAATGGTCGGCCTCGGCATGTCGAGCAGCGCCTGCTCAAACGCCGCGATGCGCTGATCC
>NZ_RZQI01001239.1:0-1310 GCF_003998335.1 Mesorhizobium sp. M7A.F.Ca.CA.002.05.1.1
CACCGAGGCGATGTTCAATGAACACGCTCGCGCATATGGACGCAACGGCGCCAGCCTAATTGCTCTGCCGCGCGCAACTGGCCCAGACTACCGGTCCTGGCAGATCGCCGGCGCGATGGCTGCGCTTGTGAGTGGCTGCTACGTGGTCAGTTCAAACCGGAGCGGCCGGCTTGGACATCAGGGGCCGCTCTTCGGCGGTCGCGGCTTCGCCTTTGCTCCCGGCGGGCGGCTGCTTGCAACGACATCATCTGACCGACCAATCGTCATTATCGAGTTGGACGCTGCAAGGTCTTCGCGGGCGCAGGCAGACTATCCCTGCTATGTCACGGAACCGGCACGCCAGTGACTACAGCATCCAGAGAACGCCCACGACGGATGTTCGCGAATACATTTGATCTGGTCGTGATTCAGATCCTTCGACGCACTCAACGCATCGGCGGCGCCCCCGTCAGGTCGACCTAAGGGCGGTAAAATGGGGCCAGCTTCGCTAGTCAGACTCACTGGGCGGATAAACCACACGTCCATGCTCTATAACAACCGCACCTGCGGTGAGCGTCGCCCGGCTCATTTGCCCCAGGCCCATCAGGTGACAAACGGCGTGGCCGCGTGAAATAAGATGGTCCGCGATTATTCGTCGATGACAACGCCACCAGACGGCCTCCGAACACATCACCGCCAGTTTGTTTGTGCTGCCTCGTGAGATCAGCGCGTCGAGAGAGTCTTGAAAAGCGTCTGATAGTGCATAGTCCGCGTAGTTGTGAAAACTGCGATTTCGCCAAAGCGCATTGCAGCAATCAGGCACGTCGACTTGCCACTGTCGGCGGCCACCCAAGTCAGCAAAATACTCATAAGAAATACTGGACGCGCCCAGAGTGATCGGCAATATGTCTATGTTGTACTCGGGATTACGGCGCGACCGGGGAAACGCTCTCACGTCGGCAATCAGGTCTATAGAGGCGCGTTCGAGAATCGCCGCAAACTGGCGAAAAGAGCGTGTAGAATGGCCAATTGAATAGAACTGCATGATCACAGCTTTCTGGAGAGCGCCCTCTCTATATGGGCTGCGATATGATCCGTTCTGTCACTCCTTATTTCATATTGCGGCTCTTCGTTGGAGGCGTGATGGGTGTATCCCTTGAAAACGAAATCCTCTTCATGGATTCGTATGATACTGCCGCTCGCAGATCCCGCTTCCGAGTTCCAAGTGACGTGATCGCCAATGTGATATTTCGGCATGGTTCACCTTTTCATCATAAAGATCTTGTCAGTGAAGAACTCGGGCTCGGTCTTTTCAGGTGAATGGGTCGGCC
>NZ_RZQI01001240.1:0-1309 GCF_003998335.1 Mesorhizobium sp. M7A.F.Ca.CA.002.05.1.1
TCACCGGGCCCGGCCGCGACGAGCGCATCAGATGAAACGCCTTCTGCAGCGCCATGGGGACGAGATAGGGCTCCATGACGGTGACCGCCCATTTGGCGACCGGCGCGGCAATGGCTGATATGTCGACGGCCTGGAAATCCTCCTTGTTCAGCCGCGCCCGCGGCGCCTGCCCGGTGATGCACAGGATCGGAATGGAATCCGCGGCAGCCGAATAGAGCCCTGTGATCATGTCGGTGCCGGCCGGACCCGAAGTGCCGATGCACAGGCCGATATTGCCTGCCTTGGCGCGGGTAAAACCTTCCGCCATGTGCGAGGCGCCCTCGACGTGACGGGCTAGCACGTGGCGGATCGTTCCCCTCGCCTTCAGCGCCGAATAGAACGGATTGATCGCCGCGCCCGGCACGCCGAAAGCGCAGGAAATGCCTTCCTTTTCAAGAACGAGAACCGCGGCATCGACAGCGCGCATCCTGGCCATTTTCCAGCCCTCCACGGGGTTTGTCATTGTTGGATTGGCCAAGGATGTCAGCACGCCGGGTATTTTTCAATTTTTTCAGAATATTTTTTCATTTCTAGAAAACGGCATTATCATTCTGATGTTATTTGGTTTTCTGTTTTCCAAGAACTCGGGTAGCGATCGTAGTGAAAAACTTTTTCATTGCGCATTTTGCGAAACGACCGAGAATGGCGGCATGGAAACGACCGAAAAACGGCAGCGCGGCCGGCCGCGCGCTTTCAACGGGCCCTCGGAGGCCACTTCGGTGCAGTCGCTCGACAGGGCACTGCGCATCCTGGCCATTGTCGCGGAAGGCAGCGGCCTGTCGCTGAGCGAGATATCGGCACAAAGCGGCCTTGCCGCCTCCACCGCCTACCGCATGCTGACGACGCTGCAAAACCACGGCATGGTCGAATTCGACACATCAGACCAGCTGTGGTCGATCGGCGTCGAGACCTACCGCATGGGCGCGGCCTTCCTGCGGCGCCGCAAGCTGGTCGACCGCGCGCGTGTGGTCATGCAAGAGCTGATGGAAAGAACCGGCGAGACCGCCAATCTCGGCGTCGCCGAGGACGATTGCGTGGTCTTCGTCAGCCAGGTCGAGACGCACCAGGCGATCCGCGCCTTCTTCCGTCCGGGCACACGCAGTCCCTTCCATGCGTCGGGCATCGGCAAGGCGGTGCTGGCGCATCTCGAGCCGGAGCGCGTCGGAAGCATCCTGCGCAAGGCAGGCCTGCAGCGCTTCACGGAGAGGACGCTGTCCGACATTTCGTCGCTTGCCCACGATCTGGCGCGGATCAAGCTGCGCGGCTGGTC
>NZ_RZQI01000123.1:0-10395 GCF_003998335.1 Mesorhizobium sp. M7A.F.Ca.CA.002.05.1.1
GCCATATATCGATCGCCGGCGCGACGGTGGTCGCCCGTGTCATGTCTTGCAGGACGTCGGCGAAAATATCCGGGCCGCCGAGCTTCCCCGATTTCAACATCAGCGCCAGCGGCTCGGATGGCAGGCCGGGGAGGTGGGCAGTGGCACGCGACAGTCCCGGCCCCTCATAGGCACCCATGGCGATGCGGTCGATGCCGAGCGCCTTGACCACCGAACCGGCGGTCTCGCCGCCGGCGACGACCAGCCGCCGCACACCGAGTTCGAGCACAAGAATGTGTGCAATCCCGGCCAGCATCTCTTCCGCCTTTGCCGCCACCGCGTTGCGGCCATGCGCCTGCTGCAGCGCTTCGACCGTCGCTTGCGGCGCCGTCGTGGCAATGGCGATCATCGTGCCGGGCAAATGCCGCTGGGCGAAGGCACGCGCTTCGGCCACGACATCGGCGCCGGCGAAGGCGCTGGCCAGATCGATCGTCAGCAGTGGATTGTTTTGCGCAAAGCGTTCGAGCTGTTCGATGGTGCGGTCGGCAACGCTGCCGGCCAGCACCGCCGCTGGGCCGTTTATGGCCGGCAGGCTGGCGGTAACGAGATCGACTGAATTCAGCAGCCCATGCGTGAGCCAGGCCGGTGGCAGATGCGCGGCGACCGAGGAATTGCCGGTCATCAGCGGCAGGTCGAAGGTCGCTTCCGCGATCGCAACCAGGTCGCGCTCGCGGATCGTGTCGGTGACCAGCAGCGTCTCGCCGCCCGCGCTGTGCTCTCGTATGGCGTTGCGGATGGCCTCCGCCCCGGCATCGACGACGAGATAGGGCACCAGCCCGACCTTGCCTTTGCTCTGCGCCTGCAGCACGCGAACCAGATTGGAATCGGTCATCGGCGTCAGCGGATCGAAGCGCTTGGGCGATTCACCCAGCAATTGGGCGCCGCCGAACATGTGTCCCTGATAGACGGTGCGGCCGGTCTCACACAGCGCCGGAGTGAACAGCGTGACGCCGCCGCCGAGGCGCTCGAGCAGCGCCTCGGCGCAAGGACCGATGTTGCCGGCAGGTGTCGAATCGAAAGTGGCGCAATATTTGAAGAAGATCTGCCGGGCACCAGCTTCAAGCAGCCGGTCCGCCGCCTCCAGAACCTGGCGCACCGCATCGCTGGCCGCGATGACGCGGGTCTTCAGCAGGATCACATGGGCAAGATTGCCTGGTGGGATCGGCGCACTCAGTCCGACCGTGCATCCCGTTGGAATGCCGCGCGCCACCAGCATCGACGCCAGCTCGGTGCCGCCGGTCAGATCGTCGGCTATGGCGCCGAACAGGAGTGAAGGCGTCGCGGTCATGCGCCCCGTCTCATGTCCGTCTGCACCATGGCTGCCCGTCTCGCAGTTGCCTGTCTCATGTCGGTGGTCAGGCCATTCGTGGTATCATATACACAGCCCACGCGACGCAGGCGACGCCGGCGCCGCTGCAAGAACGGAGAGCGGATGTGACTGCTTCTATCGCGCCGATCGCGCGCGACAATCTGACGACGCGCGTCTACGAGGAGCTTCGCCGCGCCATGATGGAGGGCCGCTTCTGGCCGGGCCATCGCTTCAAGATCCGCGACCTTGCCGCCAGCCTTCAGGTGTCTGAGACGCCAGTGCGCGAGGCGCTGATGCAGCTGGTCCGCGAAAAGGGTCTGGAGATGGAGGCCGGTCGTTCGATCACCGTCGCCCAGCTGTCGCTGGCCCAATATCTGGAGTTGCGCAGCATCCGGCTGCATCTCGAAGGCATGGCGGGGGCGGCGGCAACAACGCGCATCGAGCCACGGGAGATCGACCGTCTGGCCGAGGTGCATGACAGACTGATTGCCAACGAGGACAATGGCCATTGGTTCGAAGCCGTCCGCGACAATTGGGAATTCCACCATTCCATCTACCAGGCGGCGCAAATGCCGGAGCTGCTGGCGATCATCGAGGGCATCTGGCTGCGCAACGGTCCGCTGGTGAACTATCAATACCCGCACGCCAGGCCGACCTACGACGGCCGCCACCGGCACCTCGACATTCTCGACGCGCTGCGGGCGCGTGACGAGAACGGCGTGCGCAAGGGCATTCAGCAGGACATGATCGAAGGCGGACGCCTGTTGGTCAAGGTTCTCGAACGGCTGAACGACGGTGCGGTCACGCCCGAGGAACTGCGCCGCGCGGCGCAGAACGGCCGCCTGGTGTCGGCCGTCGGCTGAGCGATTTGTTCCTTCCCACCGCATCGGCGCTGGTCACGCCACCTGCGCCGCTGCGGCCATGCCGGCATCGGCAGCCTGCAGGGCGAGATCTATGTCTTTTGCGGTATGCGCGGCACTCAGGAACATGTTGTGCCGGGGGTGGAAATAGGCGCCCTCGCGCAAGGCGGCCGAGCAGAAGGCGTCGGCCTTTTTGAATTCGGCATCGCCGTCGAAGAGCACCATCGGCATCGACACCGGGCCGGTCTGGCGAAGCGACAGGCCATGCTTCTTCGCTGCCGCATCGAGGCCTGAGCGCAGCCTGTCGCCGGCTTCAGTCATCCTGGAGATGGCGTCGGTGTCGCGCAGCGTGTTGATGGTGGCGATCGCGGCGGCCATGGCGACGGCGCCATACCAGAACGACCCCGTCACATAGACCTTGGTCGCGGCTTCGCGAAACCGGTCGGTGCCGGTGATCGCGGCAAGCGGATAGCCATTGGCGATCGCCTTCGAGAAAGCGGACAGGTCCGGCCGTACGCCGAGCGGTTCCCAGCTGCCGGCGAGATCGATGCGGAAGCCGGCCCTGACATCATCGACGATCAGCGCCGCGTCGGCGGCGGTGGTGAGCTCGCGCGCCCGTCTGGCGAAGGCGGCGGTCGGCAGTTCCTGGTCGCGGGCGATATCGTGGCGGAAAGCGGTGACGACGACGGCGGCAAGATCGCTGCCGGCCTGCTCGACGGCTGCCTCGAGGCTGGCAACATCATTGTAGTCGAAATGGACGATATGGGCGCGGTCCTCGGCGGTGACGCCGGCGAGCGAAGGCGTGCACCACGGCACGGCGCCGTGATAGGAGCCGCGCGCGACCAGCACCTTGCGCCGGCCGGTGCCGGCGCGTGCGATCGTCACGCAGGCCGTGGTGGCGTCGGTGCCGTTCTTCTGCAGCATCGCCCAGTCGGCATGCGCGACGGTCTTGACCAGCAGTTCGGCCAGCTCGACCAACACCTCGCCAGGGCCGTTCATCGCATCGCCCAGGCGACGCTGCCGCTCGGCCGCTGCCTCGACCGCCTGGTGATGGTGGCCGAGGATATTGGGGCCCCAACTGCACATCAGGTCGATGTACTCGCGGCCATCGACATCCCAGACCCGGCAGCCGTCGGCGCGCTCGAAGAATTGCGGATAGGCGGAGCCGAGATAGCGCGTCGCCATGTGCCCCCACATGCCGCCCGGAATGACCGAGGCCGCGCGCTCGCGCAGCAACTGGTCTTTGGAGTTGATCAGGGAAGTCATAGCGAGTTCTCCGCGTATTGATATATCATATATTGATCTTAATGCTGGAAGAACAGGATTTGCTGACCGTCCAGGATGAGGAAGCGGGAGGCGGCTGGCCGCCTCCCGCATCTTTTCGCTCAGTGGCTGAGTTCCGCCAGCGGGAGGTTGCAGCAGGCGCTGTAACGCACGCCCTTGACGTCCGATTTGTAGGCCAGGATCAGGTTCGGGCTGATCAACGGCAGGATGATCCTGTCCTTGATCATCTCCTCGCCGGCCTGATGCCACAGCTTGGCGGCCTCGTCGCCGCTTGCCGCAAGGGCTGCCTTGTAGATATCCGCTTCCTTCGGATTGAGCACCGACGGGTCGCGCACCGCGCCGGCGCGGCGCGCCCACGGGCTGCCCTTGGTCATGGCGAAATAATCGACGTATTGCGACGTGCCGTAATAGTCCGGCGCGTAGAACACCGCCGTCATCGGGATGCCGTCGCCATTGACGCGTTCGCGCCAGTTGGCGAAGGGGATCGGCTGCAGGTCGAGCTTGATGTTGATCTTGGCCAAATCCTGCTGAACCTTCTGCATCAACAGCGACAGATCGACGCCATAGACGTTCATGCCGGGAAACGCCGCTTCCATCTCGAAGCCGTCGGCATGGCCGGCCTTGGCCAGAAGTTCCTTTGCCTTGGCGACGTCATAGGGTTGCGCCTCGAAGCCCGAACCGCCGGGGAAGCCGAGCGGGATCGGTGCGCTGATCAACTGGCCCTCGGAGCCGATGGTGAAGTCCAGGATGCTCGGACGGTCGAGACCGAGCGAAATGGCCTCGCGCACTTCGGGCGTCAGCGGAACCTTGTTGGCCTTGGCGCCGGGCGACAGCGCCACATAGATGAAATTGTAGGACGGCACGGTCTCGATTTTCACGTCGCTGCCGGTCATCGTCTTGGCCGTGTCCGGGTCGATCTGCATGGCGATGTCGGCGGTGCCGCTCTGCAGCATCTGTGCCTGCGCCACCGCATCCTTGGTCTGGCGGATGACGACTTCGCTCAGCGCCGGCGCGGTGCGCCAGTACTTGTCGTTGCGCGCCAGCCGCAGTTCCGAATTGGGCTCATAGGATTTCAGCACGAACGGCGCGCTGCCGGCCGAATGCGCCAGGAACCAGGCCTCGGCATTGTCTGTCGTCGAAGCGTCCGCATCGGCCTTGGCGCCGGCTTCGGAAGCAACCTTGCTGTTGACGACCGCTGCGTAGGGCGCCGCCGCGATGTTGAGGAATTCGGAGCTCGGCGCGACCATCTTGACGACCACCGTATGCGCGTCCGGGGTCTCGATCGAGGCGACATTGTCCATCAGGAACGAGGCGCTGCCCTTGAGGTTCTTTAGCCTCTCCCAGGACCATTTCACGTCCTTGGCTTCGACCGGCGAACCGTCCGAGAATTTGGCGGCCGGGTCGAGCGTGAAGGTGAAGCTGCTCTGGTCGGCATTGCCTTCCCATTTGGAAGCGAGCAGCGGGATCAGCTTGTTGTCCTTGTCCAGCGTCAGCAGCGATTCATAGACGCTGGAATTGTAGATCTGGCAGGTGTCGCAGAAGGCGCGGTGCGGATCGAGCGAGTTGAGGTCGATGTTGCGCGCAATGACCAGCGGCTTGCTGTCCTGCGCGAACGTGGCCGGCGCCCAGAAGGCGCTGGTGGCCAGCAGCACGGCTGCCAGCATCTTCGCCCTGGTCTTGTTTCTCTGTAGGATGCTCATGTCAGTTCTCCCATTTTCTTGTCGGATCTTTGTGGCAATGCGTTCGCTCTATCCACCCACGGCAGTGAGGGATTGAAGCGCGGCCTTGAGCTTTTCAGCGCCGCCCAGTGCGGCGCGGTTGAGCGGGGCCGATACGACGGGAGCCGAGAGGCTTCCCGTCACATGCAGGATCTCGTGATCGAGATAATCGAACACGCGATCCTGAATCTCCTGTGTCAGTCGTCCGCCAAGCGATAGCCCACGCTGCACCTGTTCGATGACGGCTACCCGGTTGGTCTTGCGGATCGAGGCCTCCACCAGCGGCCAGTCGAGCCCGGTCGGGTCGAGGCTGCGCAGGTCGATGATCTCGGCATCGACGCCGGTCTCCTCGACCACCTGGCTGGCGACGGCAACCATGCTGGCGCTGGTGAGCAGTGTACAGGCGCTGCCCGGCCTGACGATCTTCGCCTTGCCGAGCCGCACGCAATAGTCGCGGTCGTCCGCAGGCACAGGGCCTTCGCTCGGGAACAGCTCGACATGCTCGATGACGACGACCGGATCGTCGCATTTCAGCGCTGAATTCATCAGGCCGATATAGTCGAAGGGCGTCGTCGGCGCGACGATGCGCCAGCCGGGAAACAGGGCGAACAGGCCGGACGGATCGCCCGAATGCTGCGAGCCGTAGCCGGTGTGCGGCGAGACGCGCACCCTGACCACGATTGGCACCGGAAAGCCGCCGCCGAACATGTGGCGCACCTTGCTGACCGCGTTGAACAGCTGGTCGGCGGCAACCAGGCAGAAGTCGCCGAACATGATCTCGACGATCGGCCGCAAGCCGCAAAGCGCTGCACCCAGCGCCACGCCGACAAAGCCATTCTCGGCGATCGGCATCGCCAGCACACGCTCCGGCCAGCGCTCCAGCGCGCCCTTTGTGGCGCCCGAAACGCCGCCGCGCAGCCGGTGCACATCCTCGCCCATGATGATGATGCGCGGGTCCTGCTCCATGGCGCGAGCGATGACCTCGGACGCGGCAACCATGAACTTGACCGGCCTGGTGTCGGCCGGCGGCACGTCCTCGATCTCGAGGAAGCGCTCGCCCTTCAGTTCGGAAAGATCGCCGCGGATCTGGTTGTCGACGTCGCTTGGGTCCGGCCACAGATGATCAGGAATGCGCAGCGCGTTGCCGCTCATCTCGGTCAGGGAATCGGCAGCGGTGTTGACCGCCTCCATGACGCGCTGGTCGAGTGTCCCGAGGTCCGAAGCGTTCAGGATGCCCATCGTCTTCAGGCGAGCCGCCATCGTCGCAAGCGGGTCGCGCGCTTTCCAGACGTCTTCCTCGGCGCGCGTGCGGTAGCCGAATTCGCTGCCCGGGCGGGCGCCGCTCTGGTGTAGAAACCGATAGCAGAGCGCCTCGACCAGCACCGGGCCGCCGTCTTCCTCAATCGTCCGGCGCGCCTCGCGCATGGCATGGTGGACTGCCACCACATCCATGCCGTCGCATTCGATGCCACGAAAGCCGAGCATAGGTCCGCGCGAGGCCAGCCGCGTCTCGCGCGTCTGCTCGTTGATGTGCGTGGAGACGGCATAGAGATTGTTTTCGGCGAAAAAGATCACCGGCAGCCGGTAGAGCGCGGCGATGTTCATCGCCTCGTAGGCCGGTCCCGCCATCATCGTGCCGTCGCCGAAGAAGGCGACCGAGATGTTGCCGGTGCCGAGCAGTTTGTTGGCGAGCGCATAGCCCGCCGCGTGCGGCAGGTTGCCGCCGATAATGGCGCTGGTGCCTGGGATGCCGGAGGCATCGTCGCGCATATGCATCGAGCCGCCACGGCCGCCGCAATAGCCTGACTTGAGGCCCATGATCTCGGCCATCAGGCCGCGAACCGATCCCTGCATGCCTGGGTTGAAAGCATCATGCAGCGGGTCGAATCCGCCGGGCGTCTGCGCGTTGACAAGCTTGGCCAGCACCTGGTGATGGGCACGGTGGGTGCCGTTGATGCGGTCGCCGGTGCCGAGCACGGACATGGCGCCGACCGCCGTGGCCTCTTGTCCGATGCTGGCGTGGGCCGGACCATGCACCAGCCCGGCATGGGCCAGATCGAGCACCTTTTCCTCGAAACGGCGGATGAGCAGCATCTGGTGATACCAGCGCACCAGGCTCGACACCTCGGCGTCGGTCCAGTCCGAATCATCGACATCTAGCCGCAACCAGGGCGCCGATGGCTGGATCGATGTCTGCTGGACCATGTCAGCTATTTCCGTTCTGGTAGATGATATATCAAATATTTTCTTAGTCGATTGGGCCGTTCATTTTTCCTGGGGCACGATGCTGGCTAGAAGGTTGCAGGCAAATGGAATTAAATTTCATTTTTGCGAGAAGGCAAAGACTAAGCCGGGACGGCGCGGTTCCGCAAGAGGAATTTTGAGACTGCTAGCAGTGCCGATGTCGGTTTCTTGGGCCGACAGGTTTTCTAACGTATTGGATGTTGGTATGATATAATCACACCGACATTATAGGAGAAATCATGGCTGCCACCGAAAAGCGCACCTTCAGCCTGCCAACAGAGCAGGCTGCTTTCATCGACCGTCTCGTTGAATCAGGAACCTACGCGACCAGCAGTGAAGTGATCCGCGCCGGCCTTCGCGCCCTGCAAGAGCGCGACGCGGCCGTAGAGCGCTGGCTCCGCGAGGAGGTTGTGCCGACCTATGACAGGTGGAAGGCGGATCCTTCCCGAGTTATCCCAGCCAACCAGGCTTTTGACGACATCCGCGCTCACCACGCCGCCCGCTTTAAGAGGGATGTGTGAAGCGCCGGCATATTGTTCTGTTGCCGGAAGCCTTAGCGGACTTAAGATGGATATACGACACCATCGAGATCGCCGCCGGCAACGTCACGGCCATACGCTATATCGAGCGTATCGAAGCCTACTGCCAGGGTCTCGACTACGCCTCGGAGCGCGGAACACGCCGTGACGATCTGCGGCCAGGGCCTTCGGGTTGTCGGTTTCGAGCGCCGTGTAACGGTGACCTTTACAGTCGAATCCGACCAAGTGGTGATCTTCCGTGTGCTCTATGGCGGCGCCAATTGGGAGGATGAGCTCTAACCTGCAACGGGAAAAGCGTAACCCGCTTAGCTGTCCGAACCCGGGCTATCGGTCGACCCGATGCTGGAAGAACTGCAAAAACAATTCCCGCTCCGTGGTGATGTCGAGCTTCTCATAGATGCGCCGGCGATGGTTCTTGACCGTGCCGACGGTGATGCCGAGGCGTTCGGCGATGTTGGCCGTCGGGTGACCGGCGAGGATCAGTTGGACCAACTCCCGCTCGCGCAGTGACAGCTCCGGCCACAGGCTGGCTGGAATGGTCGGTTCCTGGCGGGGCGAGGCGCCGAGGCCTGTCGGCGCTGACGTGCGGGAGAATTCCGTTCCGCGCGCCTTGATGTCGAGCGCATGCAGCGCCTCGAACACCGGCAGCCGTTCATCCAGCAGGGCGATCTCGCTGTCTTTGAATAGCGTGGTCGAGCGGTCGAGGAAGATGCCGAGGCACCAGTCGCCGCCGTCCGCCAGCATGATGCCGACCTCGTCGCAGATCTCCGACTGCGCCAGGAAGCCGGCTATGTACTGGCCGCGCTTGGCCTCATCGTTGGCAAGCCGTTTCAGCGGCATGATGCCCAGCCTTCGCTCGCGTCGCCACGACGCATAGAACGGGTCGAAGACATAGTAATTGTCGAGATAGCGCCGGACCATTTCGTCCGAGAAGCGTCGGTGTTTGATGAATTCGGGTGTCTGCGTCGTCGAATAGCGCGTCACCGTGACGAGGTCGTGCTCGATATCCGCGCCGATCAGGTCGATCAGGCAGTCGACATGCCTGTCCGTGCCGGTGGCGGCGATCGCTTTGGCGAGCGGCGCCCAGATGGTCCCCATGCGCATGCCCTTTTTTCGGCGATGTCAGCTCAGCCGTCATTATGTCTTTAGGCATATGGCGCGAAGCCGCCCATCGAATCTAGCCTTGCGTCAACCTAGACCAGATCCCGAGGCGACCGTGACCCAACCCAATCTCACCGGCCCCATCGTCGGCAATCCAATCGTCATCGGTATCGACGCCGGCGGCACCATGACCGACACGATTCTTGTCGATCAGGACGGCCACTTCAAGATCGGCAAGTCGGCGACCACGCCGAAGAACGAAGCCGAAGGTTTTCTCGCGTCTGCCGAGGACGCGGCGGATGCCTGGGGCATCTCGCTGGAATCATTGTTTTCCGGCGTCAACGTCGTGCTCTATTCCGGCACCGGCATGCTCAACACACTGTTGTCGCGCACCGGCCGCCGGCTCGGCCTGATCACCACCAAGGGCCTTGAGGACATGATCCTGATGGGCCGCGGGCTGCAGGCCTGGGCCGATTATTCCTACGCCGACCGGCTGCACGCGGTCACGCATCATCATCCCGATCCGCTGGTGCCGCGCCGCCGCACGCATGGCGTCACCGAGCGCATCGACCAGTTCGGCGACGTCGTGCTGCCGCTCTACGAACACGAGGTCTCCATCGCCGCGAAAAAATTGATCGCCGACAAGGTCGAGGCGATCTGCATCATGACCATCTTCTCGCATGTCAATCCGGTGCACGAGAAGCGCATCGCCGAGATCTGCCGCGCGGAGGTCGACAGGGCCGGCGCCGACATCATCGTCTACACCAGCCATGAGGTCCGCCCGGTCATCCGCGAGCAGTCGCGGCTGAATTCGGTGCTGATCGAGGCCTACGCCACCTCGCGCGGCCGCAAGCAGCTTAGGGGTATCGAGGACGTCTCGAAGAAATACGGCTTCAAATATGGCGTGCAGACGCTGCTCTCCTTCGGCGGCCTGACCTCGATCAACCATCCGCGCCTGCACGAAACCATGATCTCCGGCCCGATCGGCGGCATCCTCGGTGCTGCCTATGTCGGCAAGCTGATCGGCAATGATTCGCTGATCTGCTCGGATATGGGCGGCACCTCTTTCGACATGGGCGTCATCACACGCGGCCAGACGCGAATCGAGAACGAGCCGCTGATGGACCGTTTCAAGCTCAACGTGCCGACGCTGCATCTCGACACGATCGGCGCCGGCGCCGGCATGATCCTCAAGGTCGATCCCCTGACCAAGAAGGTCTCGCTTGGGCCGGAAAGCGCCGGCTCGGATCCCGGTCCGATCTGCTTCGATCGCGGTGGCACCGAGCCGACCATCGCCGATT
>NZ_RZQI01001241.1:0-1309 GCF_003998335.1 Mesorhizobium sp. M7A.F.Ca.CA.002.05.1.1
GTCCTTGGCCTGGCCAGCAGCATTCTGCCCGGCAGTCGATGAGCGGCGGCGAGGCTTGGGCGGCGCCGCGATGTCGGCGGACGTGTCGTCAGTGGCTGCCGGCTGGTCGAAGAGGCTGCCGGTCGCGATGGCATCGCCGGTATCCGTATCGTCAGGCACAGCACCGGCGCTGGCCGGCAGATAGGTGCGGGCCGGCGCATTGTCCTGCGCGGCATTGGCCGGCTGTTGACCCTGCGCTGCCAGGGCCAGCTGTCTCGCCTTGCGCTGCTGGTCGGACAGGATCGCCGATTCCGAAACCTCGCCGCGCAGTTCGGTTTCCTGGGCATGGAGCGCAGTCGGGCGCAGCAAGGCAAACATGCTGGTTGCCAGCAGCAAGGCGCAGACCGCCTTGCCCTTTCGTCCTGTCGAATTTTCTGGCTGGGCCCCGGACATCGCCACCACTGCTTGCGCGGCGCACGCGCGCCATACTTACCGAACCGTAAATGGGGATGGTTAACGGAGGGTTGAGGCGGCGGCCCGTCAACCAGCTGAAGCGCTGATTTCCAAAGGGATCCATACCGCGTGCGTCAAGCTTTTGGTTTTGGCGCCTGCCGTCGTCAAAACCACCGCGCACGTTCGGGCAACATGCCTTGGGCCATTTCTGTTGGACAGCGCGCCGGCAAAGCGCTAATCGCATCAGCCATGCATGCGGGATCCCTGGATAAGAAGCCTTCGGACAGGCAAGCCTCGATCGCTTCGGCGCTGAGGACGGTGGCGACAGAACAGGCTGGGGTTGCAGCCCTTGCCGAGGCCTTGGAGAACGGATTGGCCGCGCCTTTCGCGCAGGCGGTCGAGATGATCTCCGGGATTGAAGGCCGGCTCATCGTCACCGGTGTCGGCAAAAGCGGCCATATCGGTTCGAAGATCGCGGCGACGCTGGCCTCGACCGGCACGCCGGCTTTCTTTGTCCATCCCGCAGAAGCCAACCACGGCGATCTCGGGATGATCGCCAGAGACGACGCCATCATCGCCATGTCGTGGTCGGGCGAAAGCAAGGAACTGATGGGCATCGTCGCCTATTCCAGGCGCTTTTCCATTCCGCTGATCGCCATCACCGCCGGAGAGACATCGGCGCTGGCGCGGGCTGCCGACGTGGTGCTGCTTTTGCCGCGCGCGCCTGAAGCCTGCCCGCACGGCCTGGCGCCAACGACATCAACGCTGCTGCAACTGGTGATGGGCGACGCGCTGGCGATCGCGCTGCTCGAAGCACGCGGCTTCACGCCGGATCATTTCCGCACCTTTCACCCGGGCGGCCAGCTCGGCGCCAACC
>NZ_RZQI01001242.1:0-1308 GCF_003998335.1 Mesorhizobium sp. M7A.F.Ca.CA.002.05.1.1
CAGCTCCATGGTCGATGAGCAATGACGGCCCGGCGATGGCAGTTGGCGCATGGACGCCATCTCGACCTTGGCGGCAAGGCCGTGGTCGTCGGCATCCTCAATGTCACGCCCGATAGCTTTTCCGACGGCGGCCAGTTCGACGCCCCTGAAAAGGCGCTGGCCCAGGCGCGCCGCATGATCGGGGAAGGGGCGCTGGTTGTCGATGTCGGCGGAGAATCGACGCGCCCAGGTGCTGCCGCGGTATCGGCCAGCCAGGAACAGGACCGCATCCTGCCGGTGATCGAAGCGCTGGCGGGCGTGAGCGAGGTGCTGATTTCGGTCGACACCTATCGTGCCGACACGGCGCGGCTGGCGGTCGCCGCCGGCGCGCATATCGTCAACGATGTCTGGGGTTTGCAGCGCGAGCCCGATATTGCGCGTGTCGCCGCCGACACCGGCGCGGGGCTTGTCATCATGCATACTGGGCGGGATCGCCAGAAGCTGCCGGATGCGATTGCCGATCAACTGACGTTCCTGCGAAGGTCGCTGGAAATCGCCCGCCAGAACGGCATCGCCGACGATCGTATCGTGCTCGATCCCGGTTTCGGATTCGCCAAGGAGACGGCGGAGGAAAATCTCGACCTGATGGCACGCTTTTCGGAATTGCATGCCCTCGGCCTGCCGCTGATGGCCGGTACGTCGCGAAAACGCTTCATCGGCACGGTCACCGGCCGTGATGCCGCCGACAGAGGGGTCGGAACAGCGGCGACCAGCGTTATATTGAGGCTCCAGGGCGCCGATCTGTTTCGCGTCCACGATGTCGCATTCAACGTGGACGCTTTGGCGCTCGCGGATGCTATGCTGGCGCGTCGGACGGACCAGGCGAGAAACTGAGCGATGTATGTCATCCGCATGAAGAACTGCGCTTTCTTTGCCCGGCACGGCGTGCTGGACGAGGAGGAAAGGCTCGGCCAGCGCTTCTATGTCGATGCTGTTCTCACCGTCGATCCAGGCCGCGCGCTTGCCGAGGATTCGATCGAGGATACAGTCCACTACGGCATTGCATTCACCGTCATTGAGAAGATCATCACCGGGCAGCGCCGTTTTCTCATCGAGTCGCTGGCGCTCGAAGTGGCCCGTGCGCTGACGGCGCGTTTTCCGCAGATTAAGAAAGCCGAGATCACGGTGCGCAAGCCGAACGCACCGGTGCCTGGCGTGCTCGATTATGTCGAGGTGACCGTTGTCTGGCCCGAATAGTACCGTTTATCTCAGCCTTGGCGGCAATCTTGGCGATCCGGCGAAATCCATGGGCGCGGCGCTGCGCATGCT
>NZ_RZQI01001243.1:0-1308 GCF_003998335.1 Mesorhizobium sp. M7A.F.Ca.CA.002.05.1.1
GTCCAGGGCAAGCTCGACATTCCGTCCTCGACGCTGTCGCATCACCTCAAGCGGCTGGTCGACACCGGTCTGGTGACGCAGGAGCGGCAAGCGACGACGCTGATCTGCCGCGCCAACTATCCCGGCATGAATGCGCTGATCGGCTACCTCGCCGACGAGTGCTGCGCCGACGCCGCCTGCGCGCCCGCCGCCGGCAAAGCGCTGGCTTGATTTTTTTGCGCTTATAATTCGAACATACCGGAAGGATGGAACCTATGGACATGATGGCAAACCTTCCCGTCGCGGTGATCGGCGCCGGCCCGGTCGGGCTGGCAGCCGCGGCGCATCTGGTCGAACGCGGCATCACTCCGCTCGTCCTGGAACGCGGCGAAAGCGTGGGTGCGGCGCTGCTCGATTGGGGACATGTGCGGGTGTTTTCGCCATGGAAATATAACATCGATGCGGCGGCGCGGGCGCTGCTCGACCGCTCCGGCTGGACGGCGCCGGATAGCCAGGGCCTGCCGACCGGCGGCGAGATCGTGCGCGATTATCTGGCGCCGCTTGGCCGGCTTCCCGCGATCGCCGCCAATTTGAAGCTAGGCGCCGAGGTCACCGCGATCACCCGTCAGGGACACGACAAGGTCGCCAATGATGGCCGCAAGGACGCGCCCTTCGTCATCCGCTATCGCGATACCGGCGGCGAACACCGCGTTCTCGCGCGCGCGGCCATCGACGCGTCCGGAACATGGTGGCGGCCAAATCCGATCGGCGTCGACGGGCTGCCGGTTGTCGGCGAAGGCGAGGCGTCGGCACGCATCGCCTATGGCATTCCCGACGTGGTCGGCAAGGCGAGAGAAGACTATGCGGGCAAGCGCATCCTGGTCATCGGCGGCGGGCACTCGGCCATCAACGTCGCATTGGCGCTGATGGAGTTGCAGGATGCGGCGCCTGGCACCGAAATCTTCTGGGCGCTGCGCCACGCCAGCATCGAGAGACTGCTCGGCGGCGGGCTGAACGACCAGTTGCCGGAACGCGGCGCGCTTGGATTGGCGGCCAGGCAGGCGATGGCGGATGGCAGGCTGAACATGCTGGCGCCCTTCGCCGTCAACGGCATCGAGAGACAAGGCGAGGGCCTCGTGGTCGACGCCAACCTGGGTGGCAAGCCGTTCAACCTGGCCATCGACCGCATCGTCGTCACCACCGGCTTCAGGCCAGACCTGTCGTTCCTGAGCGAAATCCGCATCGCGCTCGATCACGCCGTCGAAGCGCCGCCGGCACTGGCGCCACTGATCGATCCAAACTACCACTCATGCGGCACGGTTCCGGCGC
>NZ_RZQI01001244.1:0-1303 GCF_003998335.1 Mesorhizobium sp. M7A.F.Ca.CA.002.05.1.1
ATGTCTGGCCGGGCGGCGGCATCACGCTGATGGTCGATGTCACCAGAGTGCCTGAGGGTGCCTTCGGCTATGTGCCGACGCCGGCGCTGGTGGCGCCTATCGAGTTCACGCTGCGCCGCGACGACTATGTCAGGCTCGGCGGGGACGAGGCCGAGATCCGCAGCGTCGAGGATATTGTCGCAAAAGGCGGTGAGTACCTCAATCCGCGCCGCGGCACAGGCGCCGAAGCCACCAATCCATGGCCGCCACTCGCGCAGCTACGCCGTGCCGGCTCGAACGGGGCCGGGTGATGCAAGGCCCGCAAGCCAACTGGCTGCAGGACGGCAAGCGGCTCCATCTCAACCACGGGCCGATCGACCTGATCGTCGAGGTTTTTGGTGAGGCGGATGAATGCCGCCGAGCCTATGAACAGGCGGTAGCGCGGTTCCAGACGATCCTGATGGAGCTGGTCGAGGAGCTCCCCGAATTGCGACTACCGGCGTTTTTCCTGGCGCCGCGCAGCTTCGCCGGCCCGACGGCGCGCCGCATGGAAGCAGCCGTCATGCCCCTGGCGGAATGCTTCATAACACCGATGGCCGCCGTCGCGGGATCGGTAGCCGACGAAACGCTCGCCGCATTGCTTGCCGGCCGCAAGCTCGATCGCGCCTATGTCAACAATGGTGGCGACTGCGCAATCCATATCGGCAGGGGACAGTCGATGGGATTGGCGGTCGCCGGCACCGGTAACGGCATGGCCGACCGGATCACGATCCGCGCGGAAGATGGCGTTCGCGGCGTTGCCACCAGCGGCTGGCGCGGCCGCTCCTTCTCGCTTGGCATTGCCGACGCCGTCACCGTGCTCGCGCGGACCGGCGCCGAGGCAGATGCGGCGGCGACCCTCATTGCCAACGCGGTGGACCTGCCCGGCAATCCCGCCATCAAGCGCATTCCCGCACATGAATTGTCGCCCGACAGCGATCTCGGCGCGCGCCTGGTGACACATGGTGTCGGCACGCTTGCCCTTGGCGAAGTGGCGCGGGCGCTGGACAATGGCCTTGCCGTCGCCGAAGATTTTCGCCGGCGCGGCCTGATTGCCGGATCGGCGCTGTTTCTTGGCGGTGAGGCCCGCATCAGTGGCTCGGTTGCGCTTGCCGCGCCCAACAAAAGTTCGAGGGAGGAAGTTGCCCATGCCTGAGTTTTCGATCCGCAAAATCGCGGTGCTGACCGAAGAGATTTTTCACGAGGGCGGGCCGGTGGCCCAGTTGCCGCGCCGCCGCGCCGCCGCGATGGCCCTGGTGAAAAACCCGTTCGCCGGGCGCTATGT
>NZ_RZQI01001245.1:0-1303 GCF_003998335.1 Mesorhizobium sp. M7A.F.Ca.CA.002.05.1.1
GCTCGGTCTTGGCGAGGGTTTTTCGGCCGAGCGCGCCAAGGCCGCCGGCCTGATCTACGAGGTGGTCGAGGAAGCAGCGCTGGAGGCTTCGGTATTGGCGGCAGCCGGCCAGATCGCCGCCAAGCCACCACAGGCGCTGAAGATCGCGCGCAACCTGATGCGTGGTTCGCGCGACGATCTCGTCGCCCGCATCGGCGTGGAAAGCGAGCATTTTCGCGAGCGGCTGAAGTCCGATGAGGCGCGCGCCGCGCTCACCGCGTTCATGACGAGAAAGAAGGCCTGAGCCTCAGGGATAAAGCCGTGTCTTGTCCCAGCCGTCCTTCGCACTGCGCGTAAAAACGAGCCGGTCGTGCAGGCGGAACGGCCTGTCGTGCCAGAACTCGATGGTGCTGGGCACGATGCGGAAGCCGGACCAGTGCTTTGGCCGCGGGATCTCGCCGATCGGATAGCGTGCCGTGTATTCCGCCACCGCTTTCTCCAGCGCAAAGCGGCTTTCCAGCGGCCGCGATTGTTTCGAAGCCCAGGCGCCGATGCGGCTGCCGCGCGGCCGTGTCGCATAGTAGGCGTCGGCTTCGGCGTCGCTGACGATCTCCACCGGTCCGCGAATGCGCACCTGGCGGCGCAGCGACTTCCAATGGAAACACATCGCCGCCTTCATGCTGCCAAGAATCTCCTGGCCCTTGGCGCTCTCGAAATTCGTGTAGAAGACAAACCCGCTTTCATCGAACCCCTTGAGCAACACCATACGCACATCCGGCATGCCGTCGGCATCGACGGTCGCCAGAGCCACGCCGTTGGGGTCGTTCGGCTCGCTTTTCGTGGCGTCGTCCAGCCATGCGGCAAAGAGGCGAAACGGTTCGGCAGCCTCGGTAAAGTCACCGCTTGTTAACTCAGTGTCACTCATAGTTTTTCTCAAATTGTCACGAAGCCAAGATTCTTACAAAACCAAGATTCTTTACGAAGCAAGGGGGAGGCTGCCGATTGTCGCGTATCGCGCAAGCTTTTGACAGCAGGCAATGGAGCGTTATCGCTTCGGCCAGCGCGAAAGCCGCGATCGTGGCGCTCGCCTTGCCGCTTGCCGCGTGTGGCGCCGGCGGCTTCAGCCTGGAAAAAGCCGAAGTCGACCGCTCGATCCTGACCAGCAGCACGTCTGCTTCGGCCGCGCCGGCCAATTTGGATCGCGACTCCGACCAGACGACGATCGGCAATGCGGTTTCCTCGGCCGACATCGAGCAACTCGGCGGGCAGGCCGTGCCGTGGGCCAATGCCGGCACCGGCTCGCGCGGTTCCATCACCGATCTGG
>NZ_RZQI01001246.1:0-1302 GCF_003998335.1 Mesorhizobium sp. M7A.F.Ca.CA.002.05.1.1
GCACCGCCCCTCATCCGCCTGCCGGCACCTTCTCCCCGTATAGTGACGGGGAGAAGGAAGCTCAGGCTTCCCCAAACACCCGCTTGAAGATCGTGTCGACATGCTTGGTATGATAGCCCAAGTCGAATTTCTCGCGGATTTCGGCTTCCGGCAGCGCTGCGGTCACTTCCTTGTCGGCCAAAAGTTCCTCAAGGAAATCAGCGCCTTGCTCCCACACTCTCATGGCGTTGCGCTGCACCAGCCGGTAGGAGTCTTCGCGCGACAGGCCGGCTTGGGTCAGCGCCAGCATGACGCGCTGCGAATGCACGAGGCCGCGGAACTTGTTCATGTTCTTCAGCATGTTGTCGGGATAGACGAGCAGCTTGTCGACGACGCCGGTCAGCCGTGACAGTGCGAAATCGAGCGTCACGGTGGCATCCGGGCCGATCATGCGCTCGACCGAGGAGTGCGAGATGTCGCGCTCGTGCCAGAGCGCCACATTTTCCATCGCCGGCAGCGCCATGGAGCGCACCATGCGGGCAAGACCGGTGAGGTTTTCGGTCAGCACCGGGTTGCGCTTGTGCGGCATGGCCGACGAGCCCTTCTGGCCCGGCGAAAAATACTCTTCAGCTTCCAGCACTTCGGTGCGCTGCAAATGCCGGATTTCGATCGACAGCCGCTCGACCGACGAGGCGATGACGCCGAGCGTGGCAAAGAACATGGCGTGGCGGTCGCGCGGGATCACTTGCGTCGACACCGGCTCGGGCTTCAGGCCGAGCTTTGCCGCCACATGCTCCTCGACATAGGGGTCGATGTTGGCGAAGGTGCCGACCGCGCCCGAAATCGCGCAGGTGGCGATGTCTTCGCGCGCGTGCACCAACCGCTCGCGGCAGCGCGAGAATTCGGCATAGGCCTGCGCCAGCTTGACGCCAAAGGTCGTCGGCTCGGCATGGATGCCATGGCTGCGGCCGATGGTGACGGTGTCCTTGTGCTCGAAGGCGCGGCGCTTAAGCGCTGCAAGCAAGCCATCGATGTCGGCGAGCAGGATGTCGCTGGCGCGGGTAAGCTGCACCGCAAAGCAGGTGTCGAGAACATCGGACGAGGTCATCCCCTGGTGGATGAAGCGGGCGTCCGGTCCGACGAATTCGGCAAGATGGGTCAGGAAGGCGATGACGTCATGCTTGGTGACGCGCTCGATCTCGTCGATCGCCTCGACATCGAATTTTGCCGCCCCGCCCTTTTCCCAGATGGTTTTTGCCGCTTCCCTGGGGATGACGCCGAGTTCGGCCAACGCGTCGCAGGCATAGGCTTCGATCTCGAACC
>NZ_RZQI01001247.1:0-1298 GCF_003998335.1 Mesorhizobium sp. M7A.F.Ca.CA.002.05.1.1
TGCCTGGGTCGAGGATTATCTGTCGCTCGGCGGCCGTATCGGCCGCGACGATTGGACAGCCCAAGCGGCGGCGCTCGCCGTCAAGTGAATGAAATGCCTGACGTGGTCTCGACCGCGTCCGGACAAAGAGATTGCGGGAACTCCGCAGGGGTTTGAGGCGAATGGCAAAGCTCAAGGTCGACGGGAAAGAGATCACTGTACCCGACCACTACACGCTGCTGCAGGCGGCGGAAGACGCTGGCGCGGAAGTGCCGCGCTTCTGCTTCCATGAGCGGCTCTCGATCGCCGGCAATTGCCGCATGTGCCTGATCGAGGTGAAGGGCGGGCCGCCCAAGCCGCAGGCCTCCTGCGCCATGAACGTGCGCGACCTGCGTCCCGGGCCGAATGGCGAGGCGCCGGAAATCTTCACCAACACGCCGATGGTCAAGAAGGCCAGGGAAGGCGTGATGGAGTTCCTGCTGATCAACCATCCGCTGGATTGCCCGATCTGCGACCAGGGCGGCGAATGCGACCTGCAGGACCAGGCGATGGCCTTCGGCGTCGATTCCTCGCGCTATCACGAGAACAAGCGCGCGGTCGAAGACAAATACATCGGGCCGCTGGTGAAGACGGTGATGAACCGCTGCATCCACTGCACGCGCTGCGTCCGCTTCACCACCGAAGTCGCCGGCATTTCCGAACTGGGCCTGATCGGCCGCGGCGAGGATGCCGAGATCACCACCTATCTCGAACAGGCGATGACGTCGGAGCTGCAGGGCAATGTCATCGACCTTTGCCCGGTCGGCGCGCTGACCTCGAAGCCATTCGCCTTCCAGGCGCGGCCGTGGGAGCTGACCAAGACCGAATCCATCGATGTGATGGATGCGGTCGGCTCGGCGATCCGTGTCGATAGCCGGGGCCGCGAAGTGATGCGCATCCTGCCGCGCGTCAACGAGGCGGTGAACGAGGAGTGGATCTCCGACAAGACCCGATTTATCTGGGACGGCCTGCGCACGCAGCGTCTCGACCGCCCCTATGTGCGCAAGGACGGCAGGTTGGTTGCCGCCAGCTGGGCCGAGGCCTTCGCCGCGATCAAGGACGCGGTATCGAAGACGGCGCCCGAAAAGATCGGCGCTATCGCGGGCGATCTCGCCGCCGTCGAGGAAACCTATGCGCTCAAGCTGCTGATGGCTTCGCTCGGCTCGAAGAATACCGATTGCCGCCAGGACGGCGCCGCACTCGACCCGGCGCTCGGCCGGGCGAGCTACATCTTCAACCCGACCATCGAAGGAATCGAGCAGGCCGATGCGGTGCTGATC
>NZ_RZQI01001248.1:0-1297 GCF_003998335.1 Mesorhizobium sp. M7A.F.Ca.CA.002.05.1.1
GATGCCGCCGCCATTGCCGTCACCATCATGAATGACGGTCTTTTTCGGGTGCGCGCTGCCACGCGCCGAAAACTGCCGCATGACGTCGGAGGAGACCGTGACCGTCTGGCCGAACATGACCTGGCCGATATCGATGGTGACTTCCGGCGTCGCGTTGACCAGTTCGGCAAGCCGTGCGGCGGCGGAAGAAAACCCGCGTTTTCCTTCCGTGCCATAGCCATAGAACTGGAGGTGGGCGAGATGCAGCGGCAGCCCATCCGCCGCTGCGATCGTCGCAGCCGCCGTATCCGCCGATCCGGGGCTGCCCAGATTGTTGCAATGGACATGCAGGGGATGCGGCAGGCCAAGACTGTCGACGGCGGCCTGCAGCGTCTTGACGATCTTGCGCGAACTGACGCCATAGGAAGGCACGACATCGTCCAGCGAGAAGGTGCGGACGTTCTCCTTGAAGGCGGCCGCCGCACCGGCGTTGATCACCTTGACCCCAAGCGCTCGCGTCGAAGCGACCGTCCAGGCGACATAGTCCTCGATCCTCGTCGAGGGGGCGTCGTCGCGGATCATCGACAACAGGAAATCGTCATTGCCGAGAATGGCGAGGGTTGCCTTGTCGATGATCGGGATGTCAGCCAGTTCGAGATGCGTGTGAAGCGCCGCTCCCGGCGACATCGCCGGCTCGACCACCGTCGTAAAGCCCATCTTGGCGTAGAGGCAGCCGGTCTGGAACGTCGACCAGCCGGCATTGGAGAGCGGCGTCATTGCCGGCCGCGCCTGATGGGCGGCATGCTGTTCGGGCAAGAGCAGCCGCGCGGTGTTCACATTGCCGCCGCCAATGTGGGAGTGGATGTCGATGGCGCCAGCCATCACGATGCAGCCGCTGGCTTCGATGATCCGGTCGGCCGCCCCTCCCGCCGGCGCCGAAACGATCTTGTCGTCCTTGACCCAAAGGTCGCCCTTGCCGAGACGGCCGTTGACGGGATCGATGATGTCGCCGCCGGCGATTTTCGTCAGCATGGCAGTGGCTCGGCGAAAGCGTGGCTAGCGATCAGGCGGATGATCATCGCGGCGGAGGGCAATTGCGAGGCCGCTTGCGCATCGATCGACCTGAGCGAGCCCGTGCGGCTGGAGTAGACAACCGCATCGTGATCGACCCCAGCTTCGCCGATGGCGATGGTGACTGCGGCGCCGGCAACCGGCTCTTGCGTTTTCGTCAACGCAATCAACGCCATGCGTCGCTTTTTTTCCTTCGGCTGGGCAGTTATGGCGGAGATCCGCAGGTGCAGGTCGGCTTCGCCGGCAG
>NZ_RZQI01001249.1:0-1296 GCF_003998335.1 Mesorhizobium sp. M7A.F.Ca.CA.002.05.1.1
AGGTGAGGACGACTCAGGAAGACGATCAGCTGGAGATTCCGGCGTTCCTGCGCCGCCAGGCCAACTGATTGGTAAACGGACTGTAACATTTGTTAACAGGCAAGCGAGGAATCGCTTGCCTGTTAATGTTTTAAATGATGTGATTTCAACGACTTACCAAGTCGCACTCGTTCCATTTTGCGGTTACACAGAGTAAGAAACCGTGATTTGGAGTCTCCCTGACGGGACATTATCTTCGCTGCCTACCATCATCGGTTTGCCGGGATTTCGGGGGAAGTCACCCTGCCAGCCGATTCACACAAGAGCCGCGCCCTCGGGCTGGAGAAGCGGACCTAGGCATTACGGGCTTATGGGGATTGTCTTGCACGACTATCAGACGACATTGAAGACGCGCGCGTCGCTTACCGGCACCGGCGTCCACAGCGGCAAGGAAGTGTCCATCAGCTTCGTGCCCGCGGATGCCGACACCGGCATCGTTTTCCAGCTTTTCAACGGTGCGGAACAGGGCCGCGAGTTTCGTGCCCTGGTTTCGGAAGTCGGCGCTACCGACCTGTGCACCATGCTTGGTGATCCCGCCGGCGAGCATATCGCCACGGTCGAGCACATCATGGCGGCGCTGTTTGGGCTCGGCATCGATAATGTCGCTGTCGAGATCGATGGTTCCGAGGTTCCTATCTTCGATGGCAGCGCCATGGCGTTCGTCGAAGCCATCGATCAGGCGGGTATCGAGACGCTCTCGGTCAAGCGGCGCTATATCAGGGTCATCAAGCCGGTCCGCATCGAGAACGGCGCCTCGTGGGCGGAGTTTCGGCCCTATGACGGGACCCGTTTCGAGATCGAGATCGACTTCGAAAGCCCGGCGATCGGTCGTCAGCTGTTTGCCTCCGACCTCAATGCCGATATTTTCCGTCGTGACATCGCGCGCGCCCGCACCTTCGGCTTCATGAAGGATGTCGAGCGGCTGTGGGCCGCAGGCTACGCGCTCGGCTCCTCGCTGGAGAACTCGCTGGTCATCGGCGACGACAACCGCGTCATCAATATGGGCGGCCTGCGCTACCCCAACGAATTCGTGCGACATAAGACGCTGGACGCCATGGGCGACCTGGCGCTGGCCGGCGCCCGCTTCATCGGCTGCTTCCGCTCCTATCGCGGCGGCCACAGGATGAATGCCGCGGCCCTGCGCCGTCTGCTCTCGGACCGCACGGCGTTCGAGATCGTCGAGACGACGCGCCGTGAGCGTGGCCGCAGCGCCGAGATGAACGCCGTGCGGTCCGAGAGCAGACGGCGCAGGGCCTG
>NZ_RZQI01001250.1:0-1295 GCF_003998335.1 Mesorhizobium sp. M7A.F.Ca.CA.002.05.1.1
CACGACAACCATTTGCTTGACCTCGGGCGCCACCAGCCCGGCCGACACAATCAGCTTGGCGCCGTCCTCAATCGTCATGTCGAGCAGCACGATGTCCGACTTCGGCACATACATCAGGAATCCGGTGGTCGGGTTTGGCGTGCACGGCATGAATACGGCAATCAGCGGATCGCCTTCCTGGTCGAGCTTCTGGTTGATCTCGGTTTCCTTCTCGCTGGCGACGAACACCAGCGACCACACACCCTTGCGCGGATATTCGACCAGTCCGACCTGGCGGAACATGTCGCCCTTGTTGGACAGCACGGTCTCGAAAATCTGTTTCAGCGAGCCATAGATGCCGCGCACCAACGGCATGCGGCCAAGCAGGCGCTCGCCGAAATTGACGATGGCGCGGCCGACGATGTTGGCCGTAAGGAAGCCGATCAGCGTGATCAGGATGAGCGCCACGATCAGCCCGAATCCCGGCACAGGAAACGACAAATAGGTGTCAGGGCTGTAGCGGGCCGGAATATAGGGTTTCACCCAGGAATCGACCCAACCGATGAATGACCAGGCGATGTAGGCGGTGATCGCCAGCGGCGCGCAGACGATGAAGCCCGTGAGGAAGTAGTTCCTCAGCCGGGTCACGCCGGAAGTCTTGGGAGCGTCGGACATGATTCACCGGAGGCGCGGGTTGCAGCGCAACATTAGTGAACCGCCGTCCAGTTTGGAACTGCGAAGTTTTTAAAGAGCCGATTATGCCGCCACTTTCAACGAAACAATCCAAACGGAAGCAGCATACGTTCGCGATTAGCCGAAACACCCCTCCCCTTCGTCATCCACGGGCGGAGCAAGGAGCGAAGCGACGCGGCGCAGACCCGAGGATCCATTCCGTGGCGTCGGCCGAAGAATGCAACCCCTCAAGATGGTCGGCGGATCGTTCGGTCGCTATACTTCGTTCATGACGGGCTATGTCTATTTAACTGCGAGCCGGAAACGCGGCACCATCTATATTGGCGTCACAAACGATCTCGGCCGCCGAATGCCCGAGCACAAGTCTGGTGGGGTTCGCGCTTTACTGGGCGGTATGGCGTAGAACGCTTGGTTTGGTACGAACAGTATTTCGACATCCGCGATGCAATCCAGCGCGAGAAGTCGCTGAAACGTTGGCCGCGTCATGGAAGATTGAATTGATCGAAAAGGCCAATCCGGAGTGGTTCGAGCTTTTCCGCGGGACTGGGTGGTAGCGCCAAGTTCTGCACTGCTTTGATCCGCCATACCGTCACGGAATGGATCCTCGGGTCTGCGCAGGAGCT
>NZ_RZQI01000124.1:0-10343 GCF_003998335.1 Mesorhizobium sp. M7A.F.Ca.CA.002.05.1.1
GAAGAAGAAGGCGTTGAGGTCGTCTCGCTCGAAGAGGCTGATGAGGACGTCAAGGGCGACGACCTGCCGGATCTTGGCGACGATGAGGACGACGTCGATCTCGGCGACGACGAAGATGACACTTTCCTTGCCGACGAAGAGGAAGAAGACGACGACGTCGCCGACATGATCGGCGTCGGAGACGACGACGACGAGGTCTGATCGGCCTTGAAAGCGGGCGTTTGCGGGCTTTCGTGGCCTGTGAAGAAAAAGCGGCTATCGAAGGCTTGATATCTGAGAAGGGCGGGGTTAGAAGCCGCCTGCACTAACGGCGTGGTCTCCAACCCGCGCCGGATCTCTTCGCCGGAAACGGCGCCGGTTGACTGCCGGAAGTGGGGCCATAGCTCAGTTGGGAGAGCGCTTGAATGGCATTCAAGAGGTCGTCGGTTCGATCCCGATTGGCTCCACCAAACAGTTCCTCTGCAATTCGCAGCCGATGAATGTGCCGCACTGCGGCCGTTGCGCTTGGTGGCCAGTTCAGGCAACGCCGCTGAAAGCGCCTCCATCAACGGAACGAACGAGCCATTTCTTGAGAGCGATGGCTCGCCGGACAAAGTCCTCACTGTTCATGGAGCGCTTAGAGACTGAAAGGCAGCCCGATCACCACTCGGCGAAGGAGCCGTCCTTGTGGCGCCAGACCGGATTGCGCCAGCGATGGCCTTCCTTGGCGCGTTCCTTGACATAGTCCTCGTCGATCTCGACACCCAGTCCCGGTCCGTCGGGAATGGCGACATAACCATCCTCGTAGCGGAAGACATCCTTGTTGGCGGCATAGTCGAGCAGGTCGTTGGCGGCATTGTAGTGGATGCCGAGGCTCTGCTCCTGGATGAAGCAGTTGTAGCTGACCGCGTCGAGCTGCAGGCACGCAGCAAGCGCGATCGGCCCGAGCGGGCAGTGCGGCGCCACGGCCACATCATAGGCTTCCGCCATCGCCGCGATCTTGCGGCATTCGGTGATGCCGCCGGCATGCGACAGGTCTGGCTGGATGATATCGACGACACCTTCCTCGAACACCGACTTGAAGTCCCAGCGGCTGTAGAGCCGCTCACCGAGCGCAATCGGCGTCGAGCCAAGCGCGGCGATCTCCTTCAGCGCCTCGCGGTTTTCGCTGAGCACCGGCTCCTCGATGAACATCAGCCTGTAGGGCTCCAGCTCCTTGACCAGGGCGCGCGCCATCGGCCGGTGCACGCGGCCGTGAAAATCGACGGCGATGCCGATGTTGGGCCCCACGGCCTCGCGCACCATGGCGACGCGTTCGACAGCGGCATCGATCTTGTCGTGGCTGTCGACGATCTGCAACTCCTCGGTACCGTTCATCTTCAACGCCAGGAAACCGCGCGCAACCATTTCCCGGGCACCCGCCGCGACTTCCGCCGGCCGGTCCCCGCCGATCCAGGAATAGACCTTGATCGTGTCGCGCAGCTTGCCGCCGAGCAATTCATGCACAGGCACGCCGAGCGCCTTGCCCTTGATATCCCACAGTGCCTGGTCGATGCCCGCAATGGCGCTCATCAGGATCGGCCCGCCACGGTAGAAGCCGCCGCGGTGCATCACCGTCCAGTGGTCCTCGATCAGGCGGGGATCCTTGCCGATGAGGTAATCGCCAAGCTCCTTGACCGCTGCCTCGACGGTCAGTGCCCGGCCCTCGACGACCGGCTCGCCCCAGCCGGTGACGCCGGCATCGGTCTCGATTTTCAGGAACAGCCAGCGCGGCGGAACGATGTAGGTGGTGAGCGAGATGATTTTCATGCGCAGTCTCAGTTGCTCTTGAGTTTCTTGGCGCTGCCGAGGTCGCGCGCCGCGAGGTCGAGGATCTTGTTTGCCGCCCCGCGTGCCGCCTCGGCATTGCGCATGCGCAGCGCCTCGACCACCTCGCGGTGCGCCGCCACGGCCTCCATGCGCCGGTCGAGCGAAATCACCGCCGTCGCCTCGAGCGAGAATTTCAGCCCGGTGTCGATGAGATTACCGATCTGGCGAAAGATCGGGTTGTGGCTCGCGGCATAGACGATCTGGTGGAAAGCGATGTCGCTGCGCGAGAAGGCGGCGAGGTCCTCGCCAGCGCCGGCCATGCCTCGCCATGCCGCTTCGAGATCGGCGATTTCCTGCAGCGTCGCGCGGGTGGCGGCGAGTTCTGCGACCAGCGGTTCGATGGCGCGGCGCGTTTCGAGGATGGCGTCGAAGAGCTTGTCGTCCAGCGCGTGCGGCGCGTGCCAGGCGAGCACCTGCGGGTCGATGATGTTCCAGTCGTCCTCGTTGCAGACGATCGTGCCGATGCGTGGCCGCGACAGCACCAGCCCTTTGGCGGCCAGCACCTTCAGGGCTTCGCGGATCACGGTGCGGCTGACGCCATACTCGACGCCGAGCTCGTTTTCGGTCGGCAAGGAGGAGCCGGCCGGATAGCGCCCGGAGAAGATGTCAGAGGCTATCGCCTTGGTCACATCCGGCATCACGCGCGGGCGGCGAGTGGTCGTATCTCCCGGGGCTTTTTTCAGAATCTCGGTCACCTCAGCCCTCCTCCAAGGCGGCGAACCGCTGGTTTCGCACAGCCGGTCCGCCCTTAACGGATGCGGATCAATTGCGCCAGCGATCGCTGGTCAGAGCATGTACATTAATTATCATACCAGATCAATTGACGAGTATGATAAAAGCGATTAGAGACTCCGGCATCCGGGCTGAGCGCCCGGTCTATCGCTGGGAGGTAATCATGCGACTTTTGAAGACCGCGCTCGTCGCGGGCGCGCTTGCCGTGCTGTCCGTCACGACCATCGCTGCATATGCTCAGGACACCAAGATCGGTTTCATCGTCAAACAGCCCGAGGAGCCGTGGTTCCAGGACGAATGGAAGTTCGCCGACCAGGCCGCCAAGGAGAAGGGCTTTACCCTGGTCAAGATCGGCGCCGAGGACGGTGAGAAGCTGATGTCGGCCATCGACAATCTCGGCGCCCAGGGCGCCCAGGGCTTCATCGTCTGCACACCGGACGTGAAGCTTGGCCCCGGCATCGTCGCCAAGGCCGCCGCCAACAATCTCAAGCTGATGACTGTCGACGACCGTCTGGTCGGCGCCGACGGCAAGGCGCTGGAAGACGTGCCGCATATGGGCATTTCGGCCACCAAGATCGGCGAAGCCGTCGGCCAGGCGATCGTCGACGAAATGAAGGCACGCGGCTGGAAGGCCGACGAGGTCGGCGCCATCCGCGTCTCCTACGACCAACTGCCGACCGCGGTCGACCGCGTCGAAGGTGCCATCTCGGTGCTGAAGGCAAACGGCTTCAAGGCCGAGAACATCTTCGACGCGCCACAGGCCAAGACCGACACCGAAGCCGCCCTCAACGCCGCAACGGTCGTGCTCAACGCCCATGCCGACATCAAGAAATGGGTCTCCTTCGGCCTCAACGATGAGGCGGTGCTCGGCGCAGTGCGTGCTTCCGAAAGCGTCGGCATCCCCGCTGACAGCGTGATCGGCGTTGGCATTGGCGGCGCGGATTCCGCAATCAACGAGTTCAAGAAGCCGACCGCCACTGGCTTCGTCGGCACCGTGATCATCTCGCCGAAGCGTCATGGCTACGAGACGGCGCTCAACATGTATGACTGGGTTGCCAACAACAAGGAACCGGAGAAGCTGATCCTGACTTCCGGTGCACTCGCCAAGCGTGACGACTACCAGAAGGTCCGCCAGGGCCTCGGCATCGAATAATCCTCCCTGTACAAACAGGCGGCGGCTCATCCCGCCGCCTGTTTGTCATGGCTCAAAAGGATCGGCTCGTGTCCTTTCTCGACTTCTCGCACATCACCAAGACCTATCCGGGCGTCAAGGCGCTGTCGGACGTCTCGTTCGGCGTCGACAAAGGCGCCGTGCATGGCCTGATGGGCGAGAACGGCGCCGGCAAATCCACCCTGATCAAGATCCTCTCCGGCGACCAGCATGCCGATCAGGGCGAGATCCGCATTGACGGCAGGGTTCAAGCCTATACCTCGACCCGGGATGCCTTCGACAATGGCGTCATTGTCATTCATCAGGAACTGCAACTCGTTCCTGAACTCACCGTTGCCGAAAACCTCAGCCTCGGTCGTTTCCCCGCCAACGCCGGCATCATCGCCGGTCGCCGGATGCTGGACGACGTCGGCGCCAAGCTGAAATCGGCCGGTATCGACATCGACATGCGCCGCAAGGTCAAGACGCTGTCGATCGGCGAACGCCAGATGGTCGAGATCGCCAAGGCGGTCATGCTCGACGCACGCGTTATCGCGCTGGACGAACCGACCTCGTCGCTGTCCTCGCGCGAAAGCGAAATCCTGTTTGCCCTGATCAATCGCCTGCGCAGCGAGGGCAAGGTCATCATCTACGTCTCGCACAGGCTCGACGAGGTGTTCCGGCTCTGCGACAGCCTGACCGTGCTGCGCGACGGCAAGCTCGCGGCGCACCACGCGTCGCTGAAAGGCGTCACCCGCGATCAGGTCGTCGCCGAGATGGTCGGCCGCGAGATTTCGGATATCTGGGGTTTTCGCGCACGAAAAACAGGCGATGTCCGCCTGAAGGTCGACGCTCTCAGCGGCCCCAAACTGCAGACACCGGCCAGTTTCGAGGCAAGGGCAGGCGAGATCGTCGGCTTCTTCGGCCTGATCGGCGCCGGGCGCTCGGAGCTGATGCGGTTGGTCTATGGCGCCGATCCGCGCTCGGGCGGCACCATCACCGTCGACGGCAAGCTGGTTCGCGCCACCGATCCGCGTGGCACGATCCGGGCCGGCATCGTGCTGTGCTCGGAGGATCGCAAGCATGACGGCATCATCCAGGGGCGCTCGGTCGAGGAGAACATCAACATCTCGTCGCGGCGCCATCACACACGCTTCGGCGTGCTCAACCGCGCCAGCGAGATCGCCACGGCCGAGACCTTTATCAAGAAGCTGAAGGTGCGCACGCCGTCGCGCAAGCAGGACATCATCAACCTCTCCGGCGGCAACCAGCAGAAGGTCATCCTCGGCCGCTGGCTGTCCGAACAGGGCGTGCGGGTTCTCATTGTCGACGAACCGACGCGCGGCATCGATGTCGGTGCCAAATCCGAGATCTATGAGCTACTGTACCAGCTTGCCGAGGATGGCATGGCGATCGTCGTCGTCTCTTCCGAACTGCCGGAGGTGATGGGCATCTGCGACCGCATCCTGGTGATGTGCGGCGGCCGCGTCAGCGCCGAGCTCACCCGCGACCAGTTCGCCGAAAGGGCGATCCTGGCTGCCGCTCTCCCCGATCAGAAAACCCCCGACGCGATCGCATCCTGAGGACTTTTGGCATGACCGACCAGTTGAAAAAAATCCTGCTCGGCGAACAGGGGCTCGTCGTCATCTTTGTCGTCGCCTTCGCGTTGGTGTCGGCTCTGGTGCCGAACTTCCTTACGGACCGCAACATGCTCGGCCTGCTGCAGTCGGTGGTCACCGTCGGCATCGTCGCCTGCACCATGATGCTCTGCCTCGCCACGCGCGACTTCGACTTGTCGGTCGGTTCGATCGTCGCCTTTGCCGGCATGGTCGCTGTGATGGCCTCGAATTACACCGGCTCGATCCTGCTTGGCCTGCTGGCGGCAATCGCCTGCGGCGCTTTCGTCGGCTTCATCAACGGCGTTGTCATCGCCAAATTTCGCATCAACGCGCTGATCACGACGCTGGCCACCATGCAGATCGTGCGCGGCTTTGCGCTGATCGCGTCCGACGGCCGCGCCGTCGGCATCAACAGCCCGGATTTCTATCAGCTGGCGCTCTCGAAACTGCTCGGCATACCGACGCCGGTCTGGGTGCTTGCCATCCTGTTTTGCATCTTCGGCTTCGTCCTCAACCGGACCGTTTTCGGCAAGAACACGCTGGCCATCGGCGGCAATCCGGAGGCCTCGCGGCTTGCCGGCGTCAATGTCGACCGGACGCGCATCTGGATTTTTGCGCTGCAAGGCGTCGTCTGTGGTATCGCCGGCATCCTGCTGGCGTCGCGCATCACCTCGGGCCAGCCCAACGCGGCGGTCGGGCTCGAGCTTTCGGTTATCTCGGCCTGCGTGCTCGGCGGAGTCTCGCTTGCCGGCGGCCGCGCCACCATGTCGGGCGTCATCGTCGGCGTGCTGATTATGGGCATCGCCGAGAACGCCATGAACCTGCTCAACATCCCGGCCTTCTACCAGTACATCGTGCGCGGCGTCATTTTGCTGCTGGCCGTGCTGCTCGACAATCTGCGCTCGTCGGCTTTGGGCCGGCGATAGGCTGGAGGGACAAAAATGGTTGAGCGCCTTTCCGGCAAACGCATTTTCCTGACGGGTGCAGCGCAAGGCATCGGGCTTGCCATCGCCAAAGCCTGTTTGGCCGAAGGCGCAAAACTGTTCCTGGTCGACCGCGACGGCGCGTTGCTGGACAAGGCAGTCGCCGGCCTTGCCGCACCGCAAGGCCATGTCGGACATGTTGCGGCCGACATAAGCGACAGCGCCGGGATTGCGGCTGCCGTCAGCCAAGCGGCCGCCGAGATCGGCCCGATCAACGCGCTGATCAACAATGCCGGGGTCAATGTGTTCTCGACGCCGCTCGAGGCGACCGAGGAAGAGTGGAACCGCAACTTCGACGTCAACGTCAAGGGAGCCTGGAACTGCAGCAAGGCGGTGCTGCCGGGCATGATCGCGAGCGGCGGCGCCATCCTCAACATCGCCTCGACGCACAGCTTCACCATCATCCCGCACACCTTCCCCTATCCGGTCGCCAAGCACGCGCTGCTCGGCCTGACCAAATCGCTGGCACTCGAATATGCGGCGCAAGGCGTGCGCGTGAACGCGCTGGCGCCGGGCTATGTCGAGACGCAGAAGGCGATCGATTACTGGAACAGCTTTGCCGATCCAGCCACAGCACGCGCCAACACCATGGCGCTGCACCCCGGCGGCCGCATCGCCACGGCGCACGAGATCGCGCTTGCCGCGGTGTTCATGATTTCCGACGAGTGCCCGTTCATGAACGCGGCCACGCTCGTCGTCGACGGTGGACTGAGCCAGCTCCAGCATCCCGCCTGAACGCCGGAAAGACCATGACCAAGAGACGATCGCAGCACTGGTTCGGCGGGCTGGGCAAGGATGCCTTCATCCACCGCAGCTGGATGAAGAACAACGGCCTGCCCGATGATGCCTTCGACGGCCGTCCGGTGATCGGCATCTGCAACACATTCTCCGAATTCACGCCTTGCCACGTGCATTTCCGTGCTCTGATCGAGCACATCAAGGCCGGCGTGCTGGAAGCCGGCGGCCTGCCGCTCGAATTCCCGGTCTTCTCTTGCGGCGAGTCCAATCTGCGGCCGACGGCGATGCTGTTTCGCAACCTCGCCTCGATGGATGTCGAGGAGGCGATCCGCGGCAACCCGATGGACGGCGTCGTGCTGATGGCCGGCTGCGACAAGACCACGCCATCGCTGGTCATGGGCGCGGCCTCTTGCGATCTGCCGTCGATCGTTATTTCCGGCGGGCCGATGCTCAATGGCCGCTTCCAAGGCCGCGAAATCGGTTCCGGCACCGATGTGTGGAAGTTTTCGGAAGACGTTCGCGCCGGCGTGATGAGCGAGCAGGATTTCGCCAATGCCGAGAGCGCCATGTCGCGCTCACCCGGTCACTGCATGACCATGGGCACGGCCTCGACCATGGCCTCGATGGTCGAGGCGCTCGGCCTGGCGCTGCCGGGCAACGCCGCCTATCCGGCAGTCGATGCACGCCGCAGCCGCATCGCCCGCATGACCGGACGGCGCATCGTCGAGATGGTCAATGAGGATCTGCGCCTGTCGGCTATCCTCACCAGACAAGCCTTCGCCAACGCGATCCGCATCAATGGCGCGATCGGCGGCTCGACCAATGCGGTCGTGCATCTGCTGGCAATCGCCGGCCGCGTCGGCACCGAGCTGACGCTGGACGATTGGGACAGATATGGCCGCGATGTGCCGACCATCCTCGACCTGATGCCGTCCGGCCGTTTCCTGATGGAGGATTTCTGCTACGCCGGTGGCATTCCGGCCGTCATGAAGGAGATGGCCGATCTGCTTGATCTCGACGCGCTGACCGTCACCGGCAAGAGCGTGTGCGAGAACATCAGTGACGCCCAAAACTACAATCCGGAGGTGATCCGCCCGCGCGACAAGGCGCTGACATCGCACGGCGGCATCGCGGTGCTGCGCGGCAATCTGGCGCCCGACGGCGCCATTATCAAGCCGTCCGCCGCCTCGCCAGCGCTGATGAAGCATCGCGGCCGCGCCGTCGTCTTCGAGGACATCGACGACTACAAGGCGCGCGTCGACGATCCCTTGCTGGACATCGACGATGCGTCGATCATGGTGCTGAAGAATTGCGGGCCGAAAGGCTATCCTGGCATGGCCGAAGTCGGCAACATGGCGCTGCCTCGGAAGCTGCTGAAGCAAGGCGTCCGCGATATGATCCGCATCTCCGACGCCCGCATGTCCGGTACCGCCTTCGGCACTGTCGTTCTGCATGCCGCACCCGAAGCCGCTATCGGCGGCCCGCTGGCGCTGGTCAGGAGCGGCGACTTCATCGAGCTCGATGTCGAAGCGAGGAAGCTGCATCTCGACGTGTCGGAACAGGAGTTGGCGCGGCGTCGTGAATCCTGGCTACCGCCCGTCCCGGCGATGCGCGGCGGCTATCAAGGCCTCTACGTCGACCATGTCCTGCAGGCGGATCGTGGCGCCGACCTCGACTTTCTCGTCGGAAGCCGTGGCCATGCCATTCCACGCGAAAGCCATTGAGGTACGCGTGACAAAATTCAAACCAGATGATTTCCACGGTATTCACGCCATTCTCTACGCGCTCTTTGACGTGAACGAACAGCTGGACCGCGCGGCGATGCGTCGGCAGGTCGAGATCTGCCTCGCGACCGGCGTGCACGGCATGGCGGCGCTCGGCCTGGCAACGGAAGTCGCCTAGCTGACCGAGGCCGAGCGTCGGACGATCATGGACTGGACGGCGGAAGACACCGCAGGAAAAGTGCCGCTCGCCTTCACCATCTTCGGTTCTTCTGTGGCTGAGCAGGTGGCGCAGGTTCGCCATGCCGAAAGCGTCGGAGCGGATTGGGTGATCCTGCAGCCGCCGCCAGCCGGATCCTATGGTGCGCCGGAATACATCAAGTTCTTCGGCCGCGTCGCCGAGGCGACCGACCTGCCGGTGGCGATCCAGAACGCGCCGGCCTTTTTCGGGCGCGGCCTGTCATCGGACGAAATCCGCGAACTCGTCACGCTGCATCCCAACATAAGGCTGATCAAGGGCGAAGGTCCGGTCACCGACATCGCCGGGCTGATCGAGCGCACCGAAGGCCGGATACCGGTTTTCAACGGACGCGGCGGCCTGGAACTGATCGACAATTTCCGCATCGGTTGCCGCGGCATGATCCTGGCGCCGGATTGCGCCGACTATGCCGTGCGCGCCTATCATGCGTTCCGCGCCGGAGACGAAGTCACGGCCGAGGCTGAATATGCAAGAATATTGCCGGCTGCCGTCTTCGTCATGCAAGGCATCGAGAGCCTGGTCTGTTACGGCAAGCGGCTGTTCGGCGCCCGCGCCGGCATCCCGGTACATGACCGGGCTCCGGCGATGCGGCCAGGCGAGCCTGGCCTCGCAATGGTGGAGCGCTTTGCGATTGGTCTGGGTCGGTTGCCTGGCTGAACGGCAACTGCCTTTCAGTAGGTCGTCCGTCCACCCGACAGGTCGAACGTGGAGGCGGTTGTAAAGCTGTTCTCCTTGGAGACGAGCCAGGCGACCATCGCCGCGGCTTCGTCAACCTCCAGCAGGCGGCCGCGCGGAATGCGCGAGCGCATATATTCGATGTGCTCCGGCGTCAGTTGTTCGAGGATGCGCGTCTGTGCCGTGGCCGGCGAGATGCAGTTCACGGCGATGTCGTACTGCGCCAGTTCCTTGCCGAGCGACTTGGTCAAGCCGATGACCGCCGCCTTCGAGGCTGAATAGGCGGAGGCGTTGGGGTTGCCTTCCTTGCCGGCCACCGAAGCGATGTTGACGATCCGTCCGTAATTGCGCTCCTTCATTCCGGGAACCACGGCGCGATTGACGTAGAACGTACCGTTTACGTTGACGTCGATGACCTTCTTCCACGTCTCGATGTCGTAGACGTCGAGCGGGGCGGCCGGGCCGGCAATTCCGGCGGAATTGACCAGAATGGAAATCTTGCCGGCCAGCTCTTCGGTCCTGGCGCGCGCCGCGTCCACCGACGCCCAATCGGCGACGTCCACGGTCTCCGTCGTGGCGGCGCTGCCGAGTTCCTTCTTGGCGGTTTCGAGGCGGGCC
>NZ_RZQI01001251.1:0-1293 GCF_003998335.1 Mesorhizobium sp. M7A.F.Ca.CA.002.05.1.1
ATGTCGGAGATAACCACTTCCTTGGCATAGGCGTCGGCATCCGCGCCGGACTTTCCGAGCTTTTCGGCGGCCCACAGGCCGAGCGCCTTGTTGCGGCGCGCCGAGGCCTTGAACCGAAGCTCCTCGTCGAATGCGAATTTACGCTCAAAGCCCTCTTCGCGGTCTTTCATGCTGCTCATGGCGTCCCTCCGGTCAAATTCGATTCGTTGGCGGTGAATATGTGCGTTGCCAAAGCACAAACCAAAAGGTCGCGGGTCGGTCAATACGCTTCATCGAATGCTGCGCTGCGGCATTTCAGTCCCGAAAGCGGTTGATTGGAAGGATTTGCCGATTGAGCAAACGATGTGATTGGGATAGACCCGGCATTGAACCCTACCGTAGCCGCACTATTTCAGGCAGACGGACAGGAAATGGTCTGATACCGCCCTGTCCGGAACCCCAGAGAAAAATCCAGATGAAAAATCGCCGCCGCATTTATGAAGGCAAGGCCAAGATACTCTATGAGGGACCCGAACCGGGCACGCTTATCCAGTTCTTCAAGGATGACGCCACCGCGTTCAACAAGAAGAAGCACGAGGTCATCGACGGCAAGGGCGTCCTCAACAACCGCATTTCCGAGTACATCTTCAACCATTTGAACCGCATGGGCATTCCGACCCATTTCATCCGCCGGCTGAACATGCGCGAGCAGCTGATCAAGGAAGTCGAGATTATTCCGCTCGAAGTGGTGGTGCGCAATGTCGCCGCCGGTTCGCTGTCCAAGCGGCTCGGCATCGAGGAAGGCACCGTTCTGCCGCGCTCGATCATCGAATTCTATTACAAGGCCGACGCGCTCGACGATCCGATGGTGTCGGAAGAGCACATCACCGCGTTCGGCTGGGCGAGCCCGCAGGAGATCGACGACGTCATGGCGCTGGCCATCCGCGTCAACGACTTCCTCTCCGGCCTGTTCATGGGCGTCGGCATCCAGCTCGTCGACTTCAAGATCGAATGCGGCCGGCTGTTCGAAGGCGACATGATGCGCATTGTCGTCGCCGACGAGATCTCGCCGGATTCCTGCCGCCTGTGGGACGTGGCGACGCAGGACAAGCTCGACAAGGACCGTTTCCGCCGCGACATGGGCGGCCTCGTCGAGGCTTACCAGGAAGTTGCCCGCCGCCTCGGCATCATGAACGAGAACGAACCGCCGCGCCCAACCGGCCCGGTGCTTGTCGCCTCGACCGACGGGCTCAAAGGCAAGCCGCACTGATCGCGGCTTGCCTCCCGATACTCAGAACAGGAGCATGTCCAGCG
>NZ_RZQI01001252.1:0-1283 GCF_003998335.1 Mesorhizobium sp. M7A.F.Ca.CA.002.05.1.1
GACTTCGAGAAAGTGATGCCAAGCACCCCGAACTCGCGGCCGATGCGGACTGCTTCACGCAGTCGACGAGCAGCGTCGCGCCCCGGTCCCCCCCGCCGGATGAAGCGCTGCACGCGGTCGCATTAGACTCGACCGCCGGCGTCAAAGATCGACTCGGCCAAGGCCTGCGCGCAGGCTTCGTCCCGCCCCTGCACGAAAGCGGCTTCACCTTCCGCGGCGAATACCTCCACCATCGCCTCGAGCCCGGTGCTCGGTTCGATCACGAGGACGCGCTTTCCAACAAGTCCCATGTCCATGGTGTGATCTTTACTGACATGAACAGTGGTTGGTCGCCGGCGCTAGGCAGCCAGGTCCGGAGCAATGGAAAGGACGACACGACCCATCGTACGGCCGTTCTCCAAAGCTTCGTGTGCCGCGCCAACACCGCCGAACAACACCACCCGGTCGACATGAGGGTGCAGCTCGCCGCGATCGACCATCCCGGCAACCCGCCGCAAGACATCGGTCTGTCTCAGCCGGCGAAGATGATCGCCCGCGATCTGCGGCTGTCCGATATTGACGAAGCGGACGTCGAGATTGTTCCATTCCGCTGAATCGTTGCTTCCCTTCGGCCATGGCGAGACGACGGTGTTCACCAGAGTGCCGAACGGCGCGGCGTGGTCGAAGCTTCGCGCAAAATTCTCGTGCCCCACGAAGTCGAAGACGATATCCGCGCCGGCTTTTCCGGTCCAGCGGCGCAAGGCGGCGGCAACGTCCTCCTCGCGATATTGGATCGCCAGTTCAGCACCAAGTGACAGCACGAAGGCAGCTTTTGCGTCGCCTGAGACGGTTGCCGCGATACGGGCGCCGAGCCTGCGCAGGTATTGTATAGTGATATGTCCAAGTCCTCCTGCGCCGCCATGCACCAGGGCGAAGCTACCCGGCTTGGCATCGGCCTTCTCGAATACTGCCTCCCAGGCCGTGAGCGCCACCGTCGGCAACGCCGCTGCCTCGACGAAGCCTAGGCTGACGGGTTTCCGCGCGGCATAATGCCCGTTGAGCACCTTGTATTCGGCGTAGCTGCCGAAATTGCCGGCATAGCCGCCATCGACATACCAGACGGCGTCCCCGGGACGGAGATGGGTGATTGCCGAACCCACCTCTTCAATAATCCCAGTACCGTCAATGCCGAGGATGGTGAATGCGTCCCGCGGGCCAGTCCCATACACCGCGCCATTGCGGCGGTTCTGCCAGTCGGCCGGATTGACCCCCGCCGCCATCACGCGGACCAGAATATCCGTATC
>NZ_RZQI01001253.1:0-1282 GCF_003998335.1 Mesorhizobium sp. M7A.F.Ca.CA.002.05.1.1
CCCAATTCCCCAGCCAGCGCCTCGCCCTTTCCGGACGACGAAAGAATGGCGACCTTGAAGCCGTCCGCCGCCAGCCGCTTGGCCGCCGCCGCACCCATGCCGCTGCCGCCGGCCACCACCACAGCTACTTTTTCTACACTCATCGGATTTTCCTCTCAGGGTTTGCGGGCACCGCAAGCGGTGTTTTCGGGAGCTGAGCGTTGATATAGCTGGTTTTCCCCGCTGGTTCGAACCAGAATGCCTGAAATCAACCTGTAGAAAAACTCCTGCATGCCCGAAGCCTTCCTCAGCCTGCCGCCGTTGAATGCGCTGCGCGCCTTCGAAGCCTCGGCGCGTCATCTCAACTTCCGCATCGCCGCCGAAGAGCTCAATGTCACGCAAGGGGCGGTCGCCCAGCACATTCGCGGGCTGGAAGCCGATCTCGGCACAAAGCTGTTCGAGCGGCTGCCGCGCGGCCTGGCGCTGACCGATGAGGGCCGCGCCTATGTCCCCAATATCCGCCGCGCCTTCGACCTGATCTCGGAGGCGACGCTGCTGCTTCGTCCCGAGCCGGCGCGGCTGACGATCAGCGTGACGCCGAGCTTCGCCACCAAATGGCTGATCCCGAGATTGCACGACTTCGTCGCGCACAACCCGCTGGTCGATTTGCGCGTGCTGGCCAGCGAGAGCCTGTCGAGCTTCCAGGCCGATGGCGTCGACATCGCGGTCAGGCAAGGCCGCCCGCCCTTCGGCGCTGGGCTGATCGTCGACCTGCTGTTTCCCCAGCAGATCGTCGCCGTCTGCAGCCCGGCCTTGCTGCCGGAAGGTGTTGCTGAAATCGCAGCCTCCGAAATCCAGCACCATGTGCTGCTGCACGATGCCCACAATCTGTGGCCGGAATTCATGGAGAAAGCGGTCGGCCTGAAGATGACGACCGAATTGAAACGGATGCGCTTCAACCAGACGGGCCTGGCCATCGACGCGGCCGTCGCCGGCCAGGGCATTGCGCTGGCCAGCCGCTTCCTCGTAGCCGCTGATCTCGCCACGGGCCGCCTGGTTCAGCCCGTCAGCGGCGAAATGCGCGGCACGCAGGATTTTTATGTCGTGATGCCGAGAAAACAGCGCCACCCCGAGCCGACGCAAGCCGTGCGGCAATGGTTGCTGGATGCGGGAGAAAGGCCGCCGCTCTAGATCGGCAGCAAGGCGTCGGGCTTCACATTGGCGATCGAAGCGTAGGTGTGTGTCTCCCGCACCCCGGGCAGCGGCAGGATGACGCGCTGCAGGAAATCCTGGAACATCGCCA
>NZ_RZQI01001254.1:0-1281 GCF_003998335.1 Mesorhizobium sp. M7A.F.Ca.CA.002.05.1.1
GAATTGCAGGATTAGCGGTTTATTGGGGCTGTTTTCCTGCAATTCGGTTTTGCGATTCCCTTGTGGCGCGGAGCGTGATTCACTCGGTTCGGCGGCGGCGAATCGAGGGGACAGCGAATGTCCAGGCCACGCGAGAAGCGCGAGACGGGAGAGCAGGACCTGTTCCGCTCCAGGCTCGACCAAATCATCAACATGAAGCACGAGCTGGTGCGGCTGGCGCAGGCGATCGACTGGCCGGTGCTGGAGGAGCGTTTCGGCGCCGTCTATTCGGACGGCCCCGGCATGCCGCCGCTGCCGACCCGGCTGATGGCGGGGCTGGCGATCCTCAAGCACACCTTCAACCTGTCGGATGAGGTGCTGTGCGAGCGCTGGGTGGAGAACCCTTATTTCCAGTATCTCACCGGCGAGACGTTCTTTTGCCATACGCTGCCGTTCGACCGCTCCTCGATGACGCGTTGGCGCAGCCGTATGGGCGAGGAGCGGATTATGGTGCTGTTGCAGGAGAGCCTCAGCCTCGCGGTCAAGACCGGGGCGATGAAACCGGCCGACACGCGCCAGGTGATCGTCGACACCACCGTGCAGCCGAAGAACGTCATGTTCCCGACCGACGCCAAGCTCATCCATCGGGCACGCGAACGGCTGGTGCGGCTGGCCAAGAGGACGGGTCTCCATTTGCGCCAGAGTTATGTGCGGGTCGGCAAGCTGGCGCTGATCAGCCACCAGCGCTATGCCCACGCCAAGCAGTTCAAGCGGGCCAACAAGGCGCTACGCAAGCTCAAGACCTATCTCGGCCGGACCATTCGCGACATTGGTCGCCAGATCGCCGGCGATCAGGGGCTGGACGCTGTTCAAATGGCCGCTCTACCAGGCCGCCACCGTTCTCGAGCAACGCCAGCGCCAGCGCGGCCGCAAGATCTACAGCCTGCACGCACACGAGGTGGAATGCATCGGCAAGGGCAAGGCGCATGCGCCCTACGAGTTCGGGGTGAAGGTGTCGGTGGCCACCACGCTGAAGCGCTCCAGGGGCGGCCAGTTCGCCCTGCATGCAAAAGCACTGCCCGGCAATCCCTATGACGGCCACACGCTGGCAAGCGTCATCCCCGACATGGAAAAGACCATCGGCAACGAGATCGGCCGCATCCTCGCCGACGCCGGCTATCGCGGCCACAACGCACCGCAGAGCCACAAGCTCAGGGTCTTCACCGCGGGCCAGAAACGCCGCGTCACCCCAGCCATCAAGCGCCAGATGCGACGGCGGTCGGCGGTCGAGCCCGTCATCGG
>NZ_RZQI01001255.1:0-1280 GCF_003998335.1 Mesorhizobium sp. M7A.F.Ca.CA.002.05.1.1
CTCCAAGGGCGCCGTGTTCCCGATCATGCCGGCGTCACCTGGTCCATCACGCGCTCAGCCGCTTCAACTGGTCCGCCGGCATGATCGGGAACACGGCGCCCTTGGAGCGCACCGCGAACATCGTCTCGCCGCCGATCTCGACCTCCTCGCCATGCCCGACCAGCTCATACATAACCGGCCGCGCCACCAGCGCCTCCAGACGGCCCCGCACCAGCACATAGGGCTTCAATCCGCCGGTCTCGTTCTCGTCGACGAAGCGCAGCGGCCGTTCCGGCCCGGCCTCGACGACATCGCCGACATTGGTGCGGAAGGTGATGGTCTGCGCTTCGCCGCTACCCGAAACGTCCATTTCGACCGCGATGAACGGCGCATCGGCAACGCGGATGCCGACCTTTTCCACCGGTGTCACCAGATAGGTCCTGCCATCGGCGTCCTTGCGCAGCACCGAGGAGAAAAGCTGCACCAGCGGCATGCGCCCGATCGGCGTGCCCAGATAGAACCAGGTGCCGTCGGACTTGATCTCCATGTCCAGATCGCCGCAGAAGTCGGGATTCCAGCGTTCGACGGGTGCCGCCCCCTTGCCGGCACGGGCGGCGCGCGAGATGAGCGCCTCGAGGCCACGCGCCTCGGTGGCATCCGTCAGGCTTTCTTCACGATGTCCCAAGGGTCCCGTCATGGTCACGAAATAGTCACTGTTGTTGCGCTTGTCAGCCTAAGTCTGTGATTTAAGTTTCGACATAGGCGCCACGCGAGGCCGAATCGCGGCAACTTATGGTATGGTGCAGCCGTTGTTCCAGCCATGGTATTCCAACCACAAGGATCGATGCGGCATGAGCGTGATGGTCAAGGAAAGCCCGATCAGCGAAAAGGACATGATCGCCGAGGCCGAAAAGGCGCTTGCCGACATCTCCCGGATCCGCGACGGGGTCGGCCGGGTCATCTTCGGACAGGAAAGCGTCGTCGAGCGTACTCTGGTGGCTCTGCTGGCCGGTGGCCATGCGCTTTTGGTCGGCGTGCCGGGCCTCGCCAAGACCAAGCTGGTCGAAACACTTGGCATCGTGCTCGGCCTCGATTCGCGTCGCATCCAGTTCACGCCGGACCTGATGCCGTCCGATATCCTCGGCTCCGAAGTGATGGAGCAGGACGAAACCGGCAAACGCTCCTTCCGCTTCATCTCCGGGCCGATCTTCGCCCAGTTGCTGATGGCCGACGAGATCAACCGCGCGTCGCCGCGTACCCAGTCGGCGCTGCTGCAGGCCATGCAGGAATACCACGTCACC
>NZ_RZQI01001256.1:0-1279 GCF_003998335.1 Mesorhizobium sp. M7A.F.Ca.CA.002.05.1.1
AGATCCCGGCGGAACCGGGATGGACTGTCTTCCTGCCTGACCCGCAATCCGAACGAAGGTGGTTATGGTCCGGCGGACCGTTACTCGGCCGGAACCAGGCCTGGGTCTCCCATCGGGCTTGCTCTGGTTTCCTTGCGTGCCGACGCACGGGCGAGCACGCTTTGGCGGTTTACGGATCTGCGCTCGGCATCGATGCGATGGATCAGGATTTCCGCACGCTCGATCGACCCGAGCAGGGCCAGGATCGTGCCGCGTTCGGCGGCACCGGCATTCGGTCCGAGCGCCAGCGTGCGGGCACGCAGTTCCTCGACCCCAGGCAGATTTACATGGCCGGCCGGCATCTGCGGGCTGGAAATTCCGTAAGTAGGCAAGATTTCGCGCAGCGACGTGTCGAGCTTGTTCAGCGCGACGTCGACGATGGCTTGCGCCGGGTTGCTGAACTTCTCGCGCCTGACGCGGCGCGCCACCTGATGCATCGATTCCGTCAGGGCGGCCGTGAAGTCGGCTTCCTCGATCAGGCTGGCGATCAGATCGAGCTGTTCGTAAGGCAGATCCTCCTTCATCAGCGCGGCGGTGTAGGCGCGGATATCGCGGCTGAGGATGTCGGTCGCCAGATAGTGCTCGCCCGGATCCGACGGCGCCTTCTTGGAAGAGCGTGCGATGTCGAGGAACATGGCGCCGGCCTCCAGATGGCGGGCCGTCTCTTGCTGCACGGCGGGAATGGCCTTGGCAAAATCGCTGGCCAGTTTGCGGTCGAGGAATTTCGGCGTCGAGAAATCCTCCGCGTCGTCGGCATCCGTGTGGCCGACACGCGATAGCACCCGCTCGAACACGCCGATGAACGGGAACAGCAGCACTGTGTTGAAGACGTTGAAGAAGGTCGAGTAGAGGCCGACCGCGACCGGCACCAGGGGGAAGGTCTCCTTGCCGTCGACAATCACCGGAACGGCCGGATCGCCGCCGAAGAACTGCATGGCCCATTCCAGCACCTGGATGGAGACGAAGAACAGAGGGATGGTGATGCACACCCCGATGATATTGAACGAGATGTGCGCATAGGCGGTCCGCTTGGCGTTCTTCGAAAGGTTGAGCGAAGCCATCCACGACGTGATCGTGGTGCCGAGATCGGCACCGAGCGAGAAGGCGACGGCGGTTGTCCAGTCGAGAATGCCCGCCGCGCCAAGGCCCATGACGATGCCGATCGTCGCCGAGGACGAGTGGATCATCGCGGTCACGCCGGCGGCGATGAACACGCATTTGAAAAGGTTGAGGTAGGAGT
>NZ_RZQI01001257.1:0-1278 GCF_003998335.1 Mesorhizobium sp. M7A.F.Ca.CA.002.05.1.1
CGCTTGCGCCCGGCGAGCCTTGGCAGGCGTTGGGTTCCACCGAAGGTCGGCGGCATTGCGAGGTTGATTTCCGGCTTGGCGAACAAAGCGCGGTCACTGGCGATGGCCAGCGGCACCGCCTCGGTGATTTCGCAACCGCCACCAAAGGCAATGCCGTTGACGGCAGCGATGACGGGTTTGCGAAACGCTTCCAGCCTCGCCGTCAGCCGTTGCCCGCGCATGACGAAATCACGCATCGCGACATCGACGCCGAGCGCCACGCTGGCCGAGAACTCATGAATGTCGCCGCCGGCCGAAAACGCCCGCTCCCCTGCACCGGTCAGAATGACCGCACGAACGCTGTCATCGACTTCAATGTCGTCAAGGATCGCAAGCAGGCGATCGATCAGGGCATAGTTCAAGGCGTTGAGCTTCTCCGGCCGATTGAGGGTGAGGATGGCAATCCCATCCCGGGGTTCCTTGAGGACAAGATCGGTCATTGGCTCTTCCTTCTTCATCATGCTGATGACCGGAAGACTATGCCCCTTTCCGCTTGTGTATATTCACTAGTCGGTATACCTAAGCTCATGCCTGACACGCAAAGTCCTACACGCAAACGTATTGTCGATGCCGCGACCAGGCTCTTCTATGCCGAAGGAATCGGTCGCGTCAGCGTCGATGCCGTCGCCGAGGAAGCGGGTCTCACCAAACGCACGCTCTACTACCATTTCAAGAGTAAGGACGACCTCATCGCCGCCTATCTCGATGGCCGCGACCAACCCAATCTGAAGCGGATGGCCGGCTGGTTCGATGCCGCCGAAGGCGGCGCGGATCGCAAGGTCGAGGCGATCTTCACCAATCTGGCGAGGTCCGCTCGTCACCCGAAATGGAAAGGATGCGGCTTCCTGCGCACGGCCGCCGAACTCGCCTCGATGCCCGGACATCCGGCGGTCAAGGTCGGCGCGCGGCACAAGCTGAATTTCGAAACATGGCTGGCCGGCGCCTTGTCGGACCATGGCGTCGGCGAGCCGCCTGCCTTGGCACGCGAGATCGTGCTTTTGATCGACGGCTGCTTTTCGATCATGCTGATCCACCGCAACCCCGATTACATCGAGGCCGCCGGCCGCGCCGCGGCGACGCTGGTGCGGGCGCGGATTTCAGGCAGCCAGGTCTAAAGCGCGACGCGCTTTAAGCCTTTGGTTTTATGCATGTCGTTGCGCCAAAACCGGGGCCACTTTTGGGCGACATGCATTAGAACCCAAACGCCAGCCATGCGGTGCCGGCGGCCAGCGTTATCAG
>NZ_RZQI01001258.1:0-1278 GCF_003998335.1 Mesorhizobium sp. M7A.F.Ca.CA.002.05.1.1
CCTTGCCGGCGGCTGTTTCTGGGGCATGCAGGATTTGATACGGCGCTATCCCGGCGTCATCTCCACCCGTGTCGGCTACAGCGGCGGCGACGTGCCCAACGCCACCTACCGCAACCACGGCACCCACGCCGAAGCCATCGAGATCAATTTCGATCCGGCCATCATAAGCTATCGCACGCTGCTGGAACGCTTTTTCCAGATCCACGATCCGACGACCCGCAACCGCCAGGGCAACGATGTCGGGACGAGTTATCGCTCGGCGATCTATTACACCAGCGACGAACAGAAGCGCGTCGCCGAGGACACCATCGCCGATGTCGATGCCTCGGGCCTGTGGCCGGGCAAGGTCATCACCGAAGTCGCACCCGTTGGTCCGTTCTGGGAAGCCGAGCCCGAGCATCAGGACTATCTGGAGAAGTATCCCAACGGATACACCTGCCACTTCGTCAGGCCAGGCTGGAAGCTGCCGGTTCGCGAGACGGCGGTTTCGTAGATTCGCAACTGCGATTTGCCCTGCATTGCTGCTCGACGGTGTCGTCGAGCAGGTCATCGCATCCAAACCCCTTTCAGTCAGCGCACCGTGTCGCGTCGGCCATTGAGCTTTCACAATATCCGAGCGCTCTTCGAACGCCTTCGTCAACGGCGAATGCGGATGCGGTAGGCAAACACGGTCAGGTGGTTGACAGCCTGCCGTATCGCAGTCCAATTGCGCAGGAAGAGCTGATTTCGGGAGACGGGCCGTGAAGAAAATCTGCGAAAAGCCAGTGTTTGTAAAACGCGAGCGTCTTTCGGTTGTCACTGCCTTGGCATCGCCTTCCACTCAGCCGACCTGACAAGCTCGCCCTGATCTGTCGGCCCGTTTGAGCCGCCGAAGATGAGGCCGATCGAATCGACCGATCACTCGGAGCCGATCACAGCCGTTTTTGTCCTCGATATCTCTAACCATACGGGGCCTCTGCTCGCCGGCTGGCTAGAGGCTGGAAATGCAATTGGCGCGATCATCGTGCCCGGGTTCCGGCGTCGTCCCACCGGTTTCAGCATCGGCAATTTCCGACGAAGGCTTCAACGCAAGCTGCTGCTCAGGCGGTTTGTCGGTAACACGACTGTCAAGTTGATCGAATTTGGCCGCCCTTACGATTGGAATGCGCTTGGTCGCCAATTGTCTGACCTCCGCGCCGATGTGCTGGTCTGCTACACTTTGCCTGTCTTGATCCCTCAAGAGGTTCTTGGCCATTTTTCCAAAGGCGGGGTCAACCTCCACCCGGCGCTGCTCCCCGA
>NZ_RZQI01001259.1:0-1277 GCF_003998335.1 Mesorhizobium sp. M7A.F.Ca.CA.002.05.1.1
GCGTTGCCCTTTACCGCCAGCAGCGGCGGCGGATGGTCCATGTTGCGCAATAGGGGTGGATAGTCTGTTTCACCGATCCCGACAAAGCGGGCGCCGGCCTTTCCGGCTAATTCCAGTTCGGCCTCGGCTTCGGCAATGGAAGGGATGCGAGCGATCCGGATGGCGCCGCCTGAAATCATCAGTTCCGGCAATATCTCCAGCGCCGCCTCGGCCGAACCGAAACGGTTGATGAGGTCGCGAAAGGATGCGGGGCCGACATTCTTGGTGCGGATCAGCCGCAGCCAGCTCAGCCGCTGCCGGTCGCTGAGACGCGGCCCGGCGGCCGGCCCACTCACCACGGCGGCAGGCTCGCTCACCCCTTGGCTCCGATCTTGCCCTCGGTGCCGGCAAGCAGGCGCGAAATGTTTTCCCGGTGCTTGATGAAAACGATGATGCTCATCACCACGAACAAGGCCGCATTCTGCGGTGCGCTCAGGACATAGAGGGCGATCGGCACGATGACCGCCGCCGTCAGCGCCGCCAGCGAGGAATAACGGAACAGGAAAGCCATCACCAGCCAGGCGACGGCAAAGATCAGCGCCACCTGCCAGGCAAGGCCGATCAGCACGCCGAGATAGGTGGCGACGCCCTTGCCGCCCTTGAAACCGAGCCAGACCGGGAAGAGATGACCGAGAAAGGCGCCGAGACCGGCCCAGATCGCCAGGTCAGGCGCGAAATGGCCGGCTATCAGCACGGCGACCGTGCCCTTCAGCGCGTCGAGCAGCAGCGTCGCGGCGGCAAGGGCCTTATTGCCGGTGCGCAGAACATTGGTGGCGCCGATATTGCCGGAGCCGATCTTGCGCACATCGCCAAGGCCGGCCGCGCGGGTGAGCAGGAGCCCGAACGGAATCGAGCCAAGCAGATAGCCGAACACCAGCGCTGGGATGAGGCTGTAAGTCATTGTTTCCCCCGCATTTCCCCCTGACGAGCCGGATCACGCGCGGTGCGCCGTGGCCGTTCAGGCGGAAAACACTGTGCGGCCCGCAACCAGCGTTTGCAAGACCTTGCCTTGCAGTCGCGCGCCTTCGAAACAGGTGTTTTTCGAGCGCGAACGAATACCGCTTTCGCTGACGATCCAGGGTTCGTCGAGATCGACAAGCGCAAGATCGGCGACAGCACCCGGCTTCAGCGTGCCGCCGGGCAGGCCGAACAGTTTTGCGGGAGCGGTGGACAGGGTTTCGATCAGCCGGAGCAACGGCACATCGCCATTGTGATAGAGCCGCAATGCCGCGCCCAGC
>NZ_RZQI01001260.1:0-1275 GCF_003998335.1 Mesorhizobium sp. M7A.F.Ca.CA.002.05.1.1
GCGCGTGACGGAGAGATCGCCCCAGCGGCTGTAGCCCGAGCCGGTCGCGGTGACCATCACCGAATAGCGGCCGTTCGACATGACGTTGGTCGACCGCAGCGACTGCAGCGGATTGAGCACGATGCGGGTGTCGGGGCTGTCGACCTCGGTCTCGTCCTTGGAGCGTTCGTCGGCCTCGGTCCTGACGGTCGCGGTCGGGATGTCGCGCGGCGCCCTCTCCTGCAGCAAGAGTTCGGCCGATTCGATGACCGGATCGCTGTGGAAGCGGTCGCGCATGCGACCTTCGAAGATGGCGTCGGCAACCGCCGCGATCGACATGCCCGAATGGTGGGCCATGTAGTTCTGGACGACGACATGATCCGTGCCTTCCGGCACGCGCTGCGGCGTGAAGTCGACGGCATCGTAGTAGCCGTGGCGGCCGAGCGCCCCGATCTCCCGCAAACGGGAGAGATTCAGCACGGCTTCACGCGGATTGAACTGGGCCGCCAGTATGGTGGCGTAAGGCGCGATCACCGTGTTCTGGCCAAGGCCGCGCTTCAGCCCGAGGCCTGGAACGCCGAAATTGGTATATTGGTAGGTCAGTTCGCGGTCGCGCGCATTGTAGGCGGCCTCCGAGATGCCCCACGGCACGTTCTTCTGGCGGCCATACTGGATCTGGCGTTTGATGATCAGCTTGCTGGTCTGGTTGAGGATCGAGCCCTGCGGCTCCTTCATCACCAGCGGCGGCATCAGATATTCGAACATCGAGCCGGACCAGGACATCAGGGCGCCCTGGAAACCGATTTCGACGATCGGCCGGCCAAGCCGGAACCAGTGCTCGGTCGGCAGGTCGCCCTTGGCGATGGCGAACAGGCTGGTCAGCCGGGCTTCGGAAGCCAGAAGGTCGTAGCAGCTCTCGTCGAGCTGGTGTTCCTCGACCCGGTAGCCGATCGACAACAGCTTGCGCTCCGGCCGCATCAGGAAGGAGAAATCCATCTCGAAGGCGTAACGGCGCGTGCGCTCGCGCAAGGTGAGCAGCTTGGCACGCAGCGCCTCGACGGCATTGTCGTCGCTGTGCGCGTCATGGACGTGCGCTTCGCAGGTGGCTTCCAGCCTTGCCGCCCAGTCGACGATGACGTCGCTCTGGGGCGACACCGCCTCGGTATGGATGGCGGTGGCCAATTTGCGGATCTCGCCGGCCAGCACAGCCAGGTTGATGGTGCGGATCGACGCCATTTCGGGCTGCGCCTTGATCGTGTCGACAGCGCGCCGCATGCCGTCGAGGCGGTCGGCGAG